>JAENZW010000111.1 GCA_016841065.1 Actinomycetota bacterium | reverse complement strand
CGGCTACTACGACGACATCAACATGACGGCGGACTACTACACCGGACACGTCGTCCTCGAGCGGGTGGGCCAGCACAAGATAGCGGACCTGGCGCATGTGGAGCCGGTCGTTCGCGAGGAGGCCGACGCGGTCATCGTCGAAGCGGAGGTCCCGACGCCGCTCGGACCCATCCGCAAGCGCCTGAGCTTCTCGCGCGTCGCCGAAGAAATGACGTTCGAATATGACATCGACTGGACCGAACTGCCGAAGGGTTCGCTGCGCCTGGGGCATGTGACGCTGGTGCCGGATTCGTTCGACGCCGGGACACTCTACTATGCGACGCACGACGGCGGTGCGGAGTTGGAGCGGTTCCCGCTCGCGGGCCACACGGTGGACCACGGCGCTCCGGTTTCAATGCAGGTGACCGCATCAACGGGCATCGGCATCACCGGGGGCGTCGTGGAGCTTGGCGACGCGAATCATGCCGTGAGGGTCGAAGTCGACAAGACTGCGGCCGCGCTCGTCGGGCTTGTCACGCATCGCGAGGTCGCGGACTCGTTCTTCTGCCGGCTGTCGCTGTCTGCGCTCGAGGCGGACGAGACGCGGCGCGAGGACGCGAAGCCGAGCCTGCCGAGGATGGTCTGGGTGCGGGTCAGCGGTCTCGGGACTCCGGATGCCAACATGTCACGGAGCGAGGCAGCCTCAGTTGGATGAGAATCTGCTGCTCAGCTTCTCGGAACTCGAGGAGACCCACTGGTGGTTCGTCGTTCGTCGCAGGATCGTCCTCGAGGAACTGCGCAGGCGCGCTCTTGAAGACTGTCGTGAGGTTCTAGAGGTCGGTTGCGGCACGGGTGGGCTTCTGCGTGAACTGTCGGAGCTGCACCCTGATTGGACTCTACGCGGGGTGGAGCCGAGTACGGCAGCGTGCTTGCTGGCGGTGGAACGCGGGTGCGACGCCACCTGCGCCACGTTCGAGGGGCTGCCCGCGGATGATGCATCCCTCGATCTACTCATTGCACTGGACGTGTTGGAGCACTGTGAGAAGGATTCCGTCGCGCTAGCCGAGGCACTGCGCACCGTGCGACCGGGGGGCGTCGTGCTGCTTACCGTGCCCGCTCTGCCGTCGTTGTGGAGTCCGCACGATGACCTGAACGGCCATTTCAGGCGATACACTCGCGCAACGATAGCGGCCGCGCTTGTCGAGGCCGGCTTCTCGCCGGTCAGGGTCACGTTCTTCAACAGCCTCCTTCTGCCGGCAGCCTGGATCTCTCGCAAGATCGCCAGATGGTTTCGGCTGACTCGGACGCCGGGACTGCGGGTGCCGCCCGCTCCCCTGAACGCGATGATGAAGGCCGTCTTCTCGCTTGAGGTGTGGTGGTTGCGGGTGGGTAGACTGCCTCTGGGTCTGTCGCTGATGGCGGTCGCCAGGAAGGATCGCTAGGTCTGCAGGACTCTCGCGTGCATGATCTAGCGCGGGGGGAGCGGCGTCCGGCGAAAGTGCGAGTCGAGATCCTCTCCCATGTTTGCGGTCTCGTCCACGAGGTAGAGCGGTCTCCCGCGCACTTCGTCGTGTATGCGTCCCACGTACTCTCCAACGATCCCCAGGGTCACCAGTTGCACTCCCCCGAGGAATAGGACGACAAGCATGAGCGAAGTCCAGCCCTCCACGATCTGGTTCGTCGTGAGTCGCAGGACAATGAAGTAGAGGCCAAGCATGGCTGAGACTGCCGAAGACAAGAACCCCAACCAGACGGCCAGCTGCAGCGGTCTGTTGGAGAACGACAGCACACCGTCCGCTGCGAAGCGGAGCATCTTCGGCAAGGAGTACTTGGTCACTCCGGCGTATCGGGGATCACGATGATAGTGGACGTGATCCCGCCGCAGGCCGATCCACGCGACGAGGCCACGCACGAAGCGATTGTGTTCAGGCATTCCGATGAGCGCGTCGGCGGCACGTCTGCTCATGAGGCGGAAGTCGCCAGCGTCTAGGGGTATGTCCATCTTCGTGAATGAACGGATGAAGCGGTAGAACAGGCTCGCCGAGGCTCGCTTGAAGATCGTCTCACCTTTGCGCGTCTCTCGGACCGCGAAGACAACGTCCGCTCCCGCTCGCCAGCGCTCGACCATGTCCGGTATGAGTTCGGGCGGGTCCTGCAAGTCGGCGTCTATGACGGTCACAGTGTCGCCCGCCGCGAGGGCCATCCCTGCCGAAATCGCCGTCTGGTGTCCGAAGTTGCGCGCAAGCCTCACCAGCTTGAGGTGAGAATCATGATCCGCCAACCGTTTGAGTATCTCGTAGGTCCGATCCTCGCTGCCGTCGTCGACGACTATCAGTTCGTATTCGGTCAGCTTCGTCAGCGTCGCGGTCGCCCGCGCAACGAACTGTTCTGCGACCGACTCCTCATTGAACATCGGCACTACGACAGAATGGAGTTCGGTGTCCTTCACGGCTGCAGTCACACTTTCGTCCAGGAGATGACTGAATTCCAGCACCACCATCTCAACGGCGGCACAAGCCGGAGTATGAACGAGTCAGCGCGAGAGAGCATCCCGAACGCCCGACCGTAGCGTTCGTGCTCGTCGATGATTCGCTTCCAGTAGCGGACTTCTGACGGGTTGAGCCTCTCCACGAAGTACATCCACATGAAGACGGAAAGCGTCATCAGCTGGAACTCACGGTGCTCCGTGTGGCCGACTATGTCAGCAATGCCGCGGATATCAGCTCGAACGAGTGGGTGCTCAGTAGGACTGCGAACCCCAGCGGCCAGGCGCCGGTACACACGGATGGCCGGGTTGTATTCGAGCGGCTCGATGAACGATGCCATGCCCCCCGGCTTCAGAAGGCGCTGGACTTCCCGGACCGCCGAGTCGACGTCGACGTGATGAAGCACGCCGTTGCCGTATACGAAGTCGAAGGACGCTGAGGGCAGGCCCGTCTGCTCAGCGGGTGCGCATACCGTCGTGAGACGCGATTCGACGCCTTCCGAACGGGCCAGTCTCATTGTGCATTCGCACATTTCCGAAGAGACATCGAGCCCGGTGACCGTGGCGCCATGCAAGGCGAAGTAGATGCCTGCTTCGCCGGCGCCGCATCCGAGGTCGAGAACATTCTTGCCCTCTAGATTGCCGAAGAGATGCCGCACGTATGCCGGTTCAGGTGATGTCGGGCCTTCAAAGACGGCTCGCGGGTCGTGCCCCTCTTCGTCCATCGTGCGTGCGATAGTGTCATGGAATCGACGTTCTTCCGCGATGGGGTCGGTTTCAGAGTGCGGCGTGGTCAAGGCTAGATCCCCAATCGTGTTGCCGGCGTTGCAGACGGCGCCCAGCTGATGCGGCACGCTGGTCATGATACAGTGGCACCGCTTCGGCGGGCCAGATGGCTGGATGGGTGCGAGAGGGAGGTTGCTCGTGAGGTCGTGGCTGCTCGTCATGATGACCTTGCTCCTGACGGTGGCGGGTCAGTTGATGTTGAAGCTCGGAGTCCAGCGCCGGGGTGAGCTCCCGGGGGACGTATCGGGTGCCGTTGCTTTCCTGGGCCGTGCCCTCGTTGACCCGCTGGTTGTCGGCGCTCTATTCCTGGCGTTTCTGGGGGCGTTGTCCTGGATCGGGGCCCTGTCCAAGCTGGATCTTGCCGTGGCCTATCCGTTCATGAGTCTGGCGTTCGTTCTCACCACGCTGCTCAGTAATGTGTGGTTCAAGGAGAGCGTCGGCAGAGGGCAATGGCTCGGAATCAGCCTCGTCGCCGTCGGCCTCGTCTTCGTGGCGCGGGGCTAGGCGCGACAATGCACGCAACGGTCGGGTCGGACGATCGCTTGACCGTACGCGGAGCCCTCGGCTGGCTCGTCTGGGCGATCCTCCTCAACGCCGACAGAGTCCTACTCGGCAATCTCGCTCCAGTCAGACTGCATGACACGTTCGATTCGGTGATGCCGTCACTCGCGGCTGCTGCCTCGAACATGCGTGAGTTCGGTCTGGTCTCTCGACTACCGCAAGCGCTTTCAGGCGTCAGCAGCTACGTTCTTGCGCCGTTTCCGAACACGATGTTGCTCACTCAGTTGGTTCTGTCGCCTGCGGCGAATTACGCGCTCCACTCGGTCCTCGCTGTCTTCGTTGCTGCGCTGGGGATGTGGCTGCTCCTCAGACAAGACATGAATCTGTCGCGCGAGGCGGGTCTCGTCGGTGCCATCTTCTTCTCCTCTTTGCATCGCTACCTTCCTCTTGGGCTCTCCATAGCGGGACTGCCTCTCCTTCTATGGACCGTGGAGCGCGTGCTCGATCCCGAGGCCCGCCGAAGCGTTCGGTTGGCCAGCCTCGGCTACGTACTCATCTACTTCAACTCAACGTTCTTTGCGCTGGTTGTCTACGCCGTGATCCCGTTCCACTTCGCATACGCGTACTTCCGTTGGCGCGGTCGGCATGTCAGAAGGCGTTGGATCGGGCTGGGCCTTCTGTGGGCGGTCTACTTCCTCTTCAATGGCCCGACAGTCGCCGAACTCCTCACCGTTTCGGACACCAGCCAGCGTCTGTCACGGCCGGGAGGGTGGCGGCCGTGGACCGAGATACTCTCGGGGATAGCGAGAGGGTTGGTCCGCGTAGATGCGAACGGATGGTTCGTCAACGGACCCACACTGCTGGGCTTCGCCCTGCTTGGCGCGTATGTGTACGTGCTGCTGCGAGAGAGAACACGTCCTTCGTCGGGGATTGTGGCGTCGCTTGCCGTCTTTGGCGCTATTCTCGCGATTTCCGGTGTGTACGTGTCTTCCCTGGGCTACGCGGTCCGCTCACGGCTCGGTACCCTTCGCACCCTCCAACTCGATCGCGTAGGGTTCCTGTCCGTGTTCGTGATGGGGCTTCTCATTGCGCATCTGACACATGAGGTGGTTGTCGCGACCCGTGGCACCACTTCGAGGCGCGCGCTGGAGATGGCGGCTAGCGGGGGTGTCGCGGCGCTTGCAGCCCTCGTCGTTGCGCGTGGGCTAGGCGTCGTCTGGCCGGGGGTCAACTCGATAGCACAGCTGCTGGCGGTAGTGATCCTGCTGGGCGGGATTGCTCTGGCCGGCGCACGGGTGCCGAAGGTGACTTCTTCTATGTTGATCGTGGTGTCCGCGCTCGTCCTCGCCATCGGTGTGTCGTGCGGTGGGAGGCTGGCCTACGAAGCCCAGAGCGTGCGGCGTTTGACTCAGTCGCCAGCCATTGCGGCCATCGCGGAACTGGACGGCGCACGTGACGGCGAGTTCCGAGTGGTCCTCGGCCGGACGGCCGGCACCTCGCTCAAGGATCCGGGTGTTCTGATGTCCTATGGCCTCCATACGGCTGACGGCTATTCGCCCATCTATCCTCAGACGTACAAGGATGTCTGGGAGGCCGTGATCGAGCCCGAGCTGCGGGCGAGCGACCGCTTCCGGGACTACTTCCTCGGCTGGGGTGGCAGGGCCTACCTCTTCGACTCCGAGGACGGCGGGGGAGCAAGTCCGCCCTTCAGTCTCGAATTGCTTCGATTCCTTGGAGTGCGCTTTGTCATTGCGGAGCAGCCGCTCGAGTACGCTGTCCCGGCCGGGCTGGAACTGTTCTCAGCGCCTCCGGAAGATGGCCCGTCGGAGACACGGTTTGGTCGCTTCAGGGATCCGGCGGCTGCATATGTATACGAGTTGCCTGGTGCGAACCCGATCGCCTTTGGGAGTTCTTCGCTCAGACTCTTCGATTCCGATGGGGCGCTCCTTGAGGCTCTCCGCGGTGCCACCGCAGAGGAACTGGGTGACACGACGTTCGGATTGGCCGAGGAGTGGCGGGATTCCAGCCTTGAGACCTCGCCGGCCCAGCCTCCGGTGGTCGACTCGCTGGTTCTTTCCCCGGACTCGGTCCGCGCTACGGTTCGCTGCGAGGGCCGGTCGATTCTGAACGTTACGCGCAACTACAACCCTGGATGGACGGCAGCCATTGACGGGCAGCGCGTCGACTTGCGCAGGGCATACCATTCCTTCATGGCCGTTGAGATCCCGGCAGGAGAGCACGACGTCGTGCTCGAGTATCGCAACCCCATGCTCGCGGTGGCTCTGTGGGCGATGCTCGTCGGGGTTCCGTTGCTGCTCGGCATTCTGTGGTTCCTGGTGATCAGGTAGCGACGCGAACCATACTGTTTCGCAACGCTGCGCGCTCGACGCTTCCCAAGCTGGGCCGATATGATAGCGTGACGCCAGCTTCCGACACGCAGCAGGTGGCCGCATGATTCCCTATGGCAGACAGCACATCGACGACGACGACGTTCAGGCCGTCGTTGACGTGCTGCGCTCCGACTGGCTCACGACCGGCCCCGCAGTCGCGGCGTTCGAGTCGGACCTCGCCGCGAAGGTCGGTGCCGCGCACGTGG
>JAENZW010000110.1:2235-6352 GCA_016841065.1 Actinomycetota bacterium | reverse complement strand
GCTGGGGCTCGGGCGCCTCGATCGAGATTGAGAGACCGGTCAGACCCCCGCGGCGTGCAGGTGATGCCGCGACTTGGATGTCGAGTCCGAGCGAATCGAGGCCCGCCTGCAGTTCGGCCACGCCGAATCCCGCGGCGACGAGTGCCCCGAGGTACTTGTCCCCGGAGACTCCCGAAGAGCAGTCGAGGTAGCCGATCACGGCGCGGGCTCGAGCTGGTTGATGCGGCTGGCAAGAGCGGCGGCGCCGAAGCCGTTGTCAATGTTCACGACGCCGATACCGCAGGCGCAAGAGTTGAGCATGGTCAGCAGGGGAGCGATTCCGGAGAAGCTGGTTCCGTACCCGATAGAAGTGGGCACCGCCACGACCGGTACGCCAACAAGGCCGGCGACCAGCGAGGGGAGTGCTCCCTCCATGCCTGCCACAGCGATGATGACGCGCGCTGAGCGCAGGACCTCCTGGTGAGCGAGCAATCGGTGCAATCCGGCGACGCCGACGTCGTACAGGCGGGTGACTCGGTTGCCCATGATGTCCGCGCAGATCGCGGCCTCTTCGGCAACCGGGGTATCGGCCGTGCCACCCGTTGCCACGACGATGTGGCCGACGGATGGATGCGTCTCGCGATTGTCGACGATTAGCACGCGTGCTTCCTCGAAATAGCGCGCTGCCGGGGCGATCTGGGCAAGCGCCTGGAAGTGGGCTGCCGAGGCACGCGTGGCTAGAAGAATGTCGCCCTTGTCGAGAAGCTCGCGTGCGACCTTGCGGAGCTGTTCGGGGGTCTTGCCCTCGCAGAAGACGACTTCGGGGAAGCCACACCGAAGAGCGCGGTGATGATCGATCTTGGCGACGTCGATCTCGGCGAACGGCAGCTCGCGGAGGCGTTCTGTCGCGTCCGCCACCGATTGCTCCCCTGAGGCGACGGCCTCGAGCAGCGTGCGAAGCGAATCGAAATCCATGGCGTTTCCCCTCGCGAGGCCGGTCGGACCATTCGACGCGCCTATGGCAGCGTGGCACTATAGTGCCACAGCATACGCCGTGTTTGTGACCTCGGCGTTGGGGAGAGGGAACGGTCCTTCAGAGATGCAGTCCGAACGATGGATCATGGACACCGCGGAGCGGTGGTACATAGGTGTCCGTGGCTCTGCCTACGCGCTGTTCGCTGTTCTGGGGTGGGTGCTCAGCGCCCAGCAACTCACAGATCTCGCGCTCCCGCTAGTGGCCGCCCTGGGAGTGTTCACGCTTGCGAACATTGGAATCGTGGTCATGCGATGGCGCGGACGCACCTCATTTCGTGAAACGTTGTTGTGGGTCGCACCATTCGACCTCATCTGGCTCGGACTATTGGTATTCGCCATGCACGCGTTTGAGGACCCGGCTCTACCGGCGCTTCTCGCCATGCCGGTCTTCTACGCCTTCCTGCTCAGGAGACGTCGCGCGTGGTACGTGGCGGCCGGTGCGGCCGTCACGTACGCCATCGGCCATATCGCAGCTACGGGATCGGATGGGGAGGCCAGCCTCGTCTTTGTCGCCCTCAAGTCCGCAACGATCCTGTTCGTGGGAAGCGTGTCGGCAGCATGGGCGAGTTCGTACGAGCGGCGGGAGCGCACTCTGGAGTCCGAGCGGGGCGAGAAGAGTGACCTTACGGAGGAGTTGCAGCGTCGACTGACCGAACTCCAGGCGCTCTCGCAGATAACGGAAATCATCCACTCGAGTCTCGATTTCGACCGCGTCGGGAAGCTGGTTCTAGAGATCCTGGTCAAGGTGCTGGCGATACCGTCCTGCGCGATCTTCGTGATCGACAAACAGAAGGCCGAGACGATCTTCAGCGCAAGTATCGGAATCCAGGGAGGCCACTTCCCCAGCGAACCGCGAGGGATCGAGGCAGTCGAGGACGTATATGTCGCTGACGGCCACTTCACCTGCGAGTCCCTTCTGGATCACCCGATGACAATGGTCGTATTCTGTGCGCCCGCCGAATCGACCGAGAAGCTCCACGAACAAGACCGCCTGGTCCTGCAGGCCGTCGCGTCAGAACTTGTGGTCGCCGTCGAGAACTCTCAGCTCTACAAGCTCACGAGACGGCTGGCAATAACCGATGAGCTGACGGCGCTGAACAACTACCGCTACTTGCAGCAGCGACTCGACGAGGAGATCGAGCGCGCCAAACGCTACGGGAAGGATCTCTCGTTCCTGATGCTCGATGTCGATGACTTCAAGCAGTTCAACGACATCAACGGACATCTGGCGGGCGACGCTGCTCTCGCGGAACTCGGTCGCGTACTGCGCTCGACGGTGCGAGAAGTGGACGTGGTCGCCCGCTACGGCGGAGAGGAGTTCTCGGTGATCCTTCCCGAGACGGATGCGGCTGGCGCCTTCGTCGTCGCCGAGAAGATACGCGAGGCCGTTTCCGTGCATCCCTTCGGCGGCGATGATACGCAGGGTCCCGCACAGATTACCGTCAGTGTGGGACTCGCGACGTTCCCCACGCACGCTCAGGACAAAGAGGCCCTCTTGCGCGAAGCAGATGACGCGCTATACCGTGCGAAGACGTCCGGGAAGGACCGAGTTCGGTCGCCAGCGAGCGGGCGCACAGCATATGGCCAAGGACCCGCAGACGTGCCCGACGCGGACACTGCGGAGAGGAGCTACACCGAATGACGCGCTACGCATACTTCGGGCCCGAGGGCACGCACACTCATGAGGCGCTTCGTTCACTGCTTGTCGACGATGCCGTCGAGGTGTCGTGCGCCACCATCCCCGAGGTCTTCGTGACGGTGGAGCGCGGCAAGGCGGACCTGGGCATCGTGCCCATCGAGAACTCTGTCGAAGGCAGCGTCAACGCCACACTCGACGCACTTGCATTCGATTCAGATCTGGAGATCCAGGGTGAGATCGTGCGCGACATCCACCACACGTTGTGCGTGGCCGAAGGCTCCGGGCTGGAGGATGTCACGGAGGTAGTCAGCCATCCCCAGGCAAGTGCACAGTGCCGAAAGTGGCTTGCGGAGAATCTCCCGAGGGTGCCAACCCGGGCCGCGAATTCGACCGCAGAGGCCGTGGAACAGGCGGTGCGCCAGCCGGGCGTAGCCGCGATTGGGACGAAGCTCGCCGCGGAACGCCTGGGTGCCCGGGTTCTTGAGGAGGCCATCGAAGACTACGCCGGCAATCAGACACGCTTCGTGGTGCTCGGACGGGGCTTGAAGGCGAGAACGGGCAGGGACAAGACCTCCCTTGCCCTATTCATGAACGTCGACCGTGCCGGCACCCTGAACATGATCGTGTCCGAGTTCGCGTTCGCTCAGATCAACCTGACGAAGATCCAATCGCGCCCTACGCGCAAGGCACTCGGCGACTATATGTTCTTCATCGATCTCGCCGGCCATATTGAGGACGACAACGTAAGGCTTGCGCTCGACTGCCTCAGGCTGAAGCTGCGCACCGTGAAGGTGCTCGGAAGCTACCCGAGGGTCTAGCCCGAAGCCGAGTGCGGCCTAGGGCGTCTTCTCCTCGGCGAACAGGAACCCTGCGTCGTACAGGCCCTCGTCGTCCTTGAGACGCTCGATCAGGGCAGCGGCGTCCATCTGACCGATCGAGACGACGTACGTGCCTTCGCCAAGATCGGTGTATGTGGCGTCACCGAGTCCGTTTCGCCCCAGAACTCTGTCGACGCTCTCCCCTGGCTTGACCCAGATCGCCACGCCGCCGTCGACCGTGTCGACGCCCGGGGCATCGGAGATGATGCCGCCTCGGCCTCCGGAGTCTCCCGCGCGGCTGTCCGCCGTGCAGCTGCGCCAGAACATGACGACGACAACGATTAGAAGGATGGCCAGGAGAACGGTGCCGAGCGTCGTGTAGGAGCGCTCCTCGCGGTCGTCTTCGCGATAGAGCGGTGGCCGTGCCTGGATGTCCTGCGGATTCGCCATCGGCCCCCCAGCGGTTGATACTCCGCGGTCAATCACGCCCCCAATCCCTACATCGGAAGAGTATAGCCCATGCTCAAGGTAGGCTATCGGGTCGGCGGCACCTTCGGCGAACCCGCGCATCGGGATGTCCGTCTTGCGTCCCGACTCAATCCGTGACCGCCGTGCCGAACCGTCGTAAAATGTGCCGATGCGCGCG
>JAENZW010000110.1:0-2135 GCA_016841065.1 Actinomycetota bacterium | reverse complement strand
GCGCGCAGACCGGACAAGTGCCCCGGAGACGTTGGGCCGAGATTGCCAGCCTTCACAGCCGACTTCCACAGCCATACGCCGACGGTCGCCGTCGACTGCAGTGATTGTCGTGGAACCTCGCCGCGAGACATCGTTGAGCGCGCTGCGGCCGTAGGTCTGGACATCCTGGCGATTACCGACCACTTCAGTGCGGACGCCGTCGGGGCTGTTGCCAGAGCGGCGCGCGACATGGCCGAAGAGGGCGGCCGACGACTACTCGTCATAGGGGGCGCCGAACTGAAGATCAGGTCTGGAGCCGACGAGGTGCACCTACTTGCCCTTTTCGAGGCCGATCGCGCTCGCGGGGACTTCGCAACTCTACTGGGCTTGATGGGACTGCCAGATCCACCGGCTCCAGAGGAAGCCCTGTCGCAGCTCGAGGTTGACGGGAATCCGCTCGAGATCTGCCGAATGGTCTGTCGTTGTGGCGGGTTCACCATCGTAGCCCACGTGGATACGGCGTTCGGCGAATACCGGTTGTTGGACTCTGAGCTGCTCGAGGGGTTGATGTTCGACTCATGCGCGCTCGCTGTCGAGGTCTGTCACTCGACCGAGTACGCGCAGCTCATGCACCACGCCGCACCCGCCATGATCGGCTCCTCGGATTCCCATTCTCTCGACGACATCGGCTCGCGCAAGACGATAGTCGCGATGCCGGACCTGAGCTACGAGAGTCTGCGCATTGCGCTCCAACGGCGCTCGAGCGTGCCGATACTGTCCTGAATTGGCACGCTAGCCGAGTGGGACTGCCGACGCGACGGACTGTCCGTTTCGGCGGGCATGGTACATGGCGATGTCGGCCCGAATGAGAAGGCTGTGTGCCTCGTCGTTCTCCCGGTCGAAGAGGGCGTGTCCAATCGTCGCAGAGACGTCGCACGCGCGTCCGTCGTCAAGCAGGACGGGCTCTGCGATGACATCCCGGATCTTCTCGGCAGCTCGCTCGACGCCACGGACACTCGCGAGCCGAGGGAGGACGATCACGAACTCGTCTCCGCCCACGCGTGAAACGGTATCTTCCGAGCGCATGGACGCCGACATCCTCTGCGCAAGCACCTGGAGAACGCGATCGCCGGCGCTGTGTCCGAATGTGTCGTTGATGGGCTTGAAGTCGTTGATGTCGATGTAGAGCACGCCGAGAAGGTCGCCGTGCCTCGCTGCGCTCGTAATCGCCAACTTGAGGCGATCCTCCAGGAGTGTGCGGTTGGCTAGTCCCGTTAGTGGATCGAAGAAGGCCATCCTACGCAGAGACTCCTCGGCTTCCACTCGCTCGGTCACGTCGCGCGTGACGGAGATGATGACCGGGCCCTCTGCAGTCTCGACCCAACGGGAGTGGACCTCGTCATACCGCTCGCCGAGCACATCCGTTCTCTCGGCGACGAAGGTGTGGGTCCTGCACTTGCGAATGGTCGCGCGGCGCTTCTCGATGACCTCTCGAGGCGCGTCTGTCCACGCCCACGGGGGGAGCCCGTCGACATCGGCCATCGAGACACCGAGGCAGTCGCGGGCTACGCCGTTGGCGTAGAGGAGCTTTCCATCCGGACGGTGTATGAACATGATGTCGGGCGCGGCGTCAAGCGCCCCGTACAGTGTGCTCATCGCGGTTTGCGTGTTGCTGGACATGTCGGCACCGGCCCGCACGCGGGATCCTTGAGTGAGGGGAACGTACATAGTGGGTTATCGGCACGCAGGACCAGCAGATACAGGTTCATTCAGGCAAGCGGCTGTACCGCGGTCCAGACGGTCTAGTCTGGCCGTCTGTCGCCGCTGACGGCCGTTCAGCCAGCTTCCTGCATTGCCAGCAGCACATTTTCGTACGCGGAGAAGGTCATCTCGTCGTAGAGCACAAAGCGCAGTTCGTGGACGTGAATCGCTGTGACGAGGGCGTCTCGAGCGGCTCGAAGAGCGGTCGGCGCGGCCTTCTCGAGCGGATAGCCGAAGATCCCCGTCGAGATGCTCGGGAACGCGACAGAGCGCAGTTTGTGGGCGTCCGCAAGCCGGATGCTCGAGCGATACGCCGATGCGAGCAGCTCTGGCTCGCGCGACGACCCGCCGTGCCACACGGGTCCGACCGCGTGGATGACGTGCCGTGCGGGGAG
>JAENZW010000109.1 GCA_016841065.1 Actinomycetota bacterium | reverse complement strand
GCCTTCTCCAGGCGCCCGGGCCTCAATCGCAATGCGGCGCGGGTGTTCGCTGCGCTCGCGAAGGCAGTGCCGAAGCAGCCCATGCCGCACGTGCTCTACGCGGAGTCGTTGCTGGGACTGCAGAAATACGTGCAGGCCCAGCAGGCGTATCGCATGGCGCTTACGCTCGATCCGGCGTGTGTGCGTGCGCGGTTCGGGCTCGCCGCGGTGCTCTTCACGGAAGGTCGATATTCGGACGCTCAGTGGGAGATTCGTCGCGCGGCGTATCACGACACGCGCAGGCAAGGCTTGTTCTGGCGGCTCTACGATGCGTACGCCGAAGGGAGGTCGTAGAGACGTGCCCACCCGCAAAGGCTCGAAGGACCGCCGCGTACAGCGCGCCGCCCAGCCGGCGCCTGTCCCGTCGAAGTCCAAGCCCGCCCCGGTAGCCCGGCCGGAGGCCCCGACCACCGTCGATGCGGCCGCTGCGGCGCCCGGCAAGGCTCTGCGCCGGAACGCGATGTTCCCGCTCGGCATCAACTACTACCCGCTCGATGCCGAGACGCAGAGCGCGGACGAATGGTACAGCGGGGACGTGGGCGCCGACCTTGCTCGCATAGCAGGGGCGCGGATGTCCCTTGTTCGGGTCTTCGTGTCCTGGAAGGTGCTTGAACCCCAGGTCGGACAGTACGACGAGGACGCCGTGGAGCGTCTACAGACGGTGATTGACGCTGCGCGAAACAACAAACTCCAGGTCATCGTCTGCTTCTTCGCCGACGACCGACTTGCCGAGATGCTCGACGTGCCGTGGGGCAAGAGGCGCGACCCGAGGAGCGACAGCTATCTCGTACAGCGGGAGGTCGCTCTCGTCCAGAAGATCGTCAACCGCTTCCGTTCGGACACCGCAATCTTCGCGTGGGATCTCGCGAACGAGGCTTTCTGCTCGGGGTTCTCTTCGGCAGAAGAACTCGAGAGTTGGGTGCGCACGATGCGCGAGGCCGTGCGCGAGGTCGACACCGAGCGGCCGGTCATCGTCGGAATCGATCCGGAGACGCTGTTCCGCCACACGGGCGTGGATCCACGCGTCGCGATAGACACCTGCGAGTTCGCGGTCAGCCACACCACGGCGGCCTATCGCGTCTACGCGGCGGAAGGGCCGACGAGCTCGGGCCCGTCGACATACCTCGACTCCTTCCTGTTGCGATCGGCCGCGCGTGACTTGCCGGTCCTGCTCGACGACGCAGGCGTGATGTCTCTCGAGTACTCACCAGCCGAAGAAGCGGCCTACGCGCGCACGGTGCTCTATTCGGCGTTCATGAATCGCGCGGCTGGCGTGTTGGCCCGGCGCTACCGCGACCTTGACACCGAACGTCGCGAACCGTACTTCCGCGACCCGTTCGAGGTACTCGTCGGAATTGCGGACTCGGAAGGCGAGCCGAAGCCGGCGCTCGCTGAGTACGAGGCGTTCGCGCGCGTAGTGGCGCGGATCGACCTGCGTCGCTACTCGCTCATCCAGGAGCGTACGGCGGTCGTGCTGCCTGCGGAGCGCTATGCACCGCTGCCGAACCTCGCTGGTCTCTACGATCCGCGCGCGTGTCTGCAGGCGTTCATCCACGCGAAGCAGGCGCACCTCCCCGTGACCGTCGCACGCGAGAGCGACGAGTTCGGCGGGTATTCGGTGCTCATCGTGCCTTCGGCGTTCTCTCTCGCCGACGAGACGTGGGAGCGCCTTCGGGTCTTCGTGCAGGGCGGAGGAACGCTCGTGTGCTCGTACGGCGGCGGCGACGCCCACCCCGCAATCCGTGAGATCTTCGGGGTCGAGTTCCTCGGGGACGGGGGAGGCCGAGAGGATCTGTCCTGCCGAATAGCGCAGCCGGACGTGCTGGGCCCACTCGTCTCGTTCGATGCGCGAATGGACATCCCGAACTTCGCGCTTCTCGGACACGGGGGAGCGACGGTGGTCGCGACCGACGCGAAAGGAAGTCCGCTGCTGACCGTGAACCAGCTCGGCCAGGGGAGGGCGGTCTACCTCGTCGCGCCACTCGAGCGAGCTATTGCTCAAGGTGACGCGTGGGCCACACCGGCGAAGGTGTCACATCTACTGCAGACCGTCTACGGCGCCGTTGCGAGGGCGAGCGGATGCGGAGCTCCTGCCGACTGCGATCAGGCGGACGTCGAGATTGCGATGTTCGCCGGCGACGAGGACGACATTCTCGTCGTGCTCAACCACGCCCCAGACCGCCTTACGGCGACGCTCGCCTTCGAAAGGGCCGTTGGATCGATATCTGACGTGCGTGGGGGCAAGCCCGCGGCAGTCGACGGTACGACATTCGGCGTACCGCTCGAGGCCAACGCGGCGGCTGCGCTCAGGTTGACATATCGGTCCTCAGGCGACGTGGGGTAAACTGTCTTCCAACCGAAGTCTGAGGGGGCGTCTTGGCGGAGCACACACCGGACATCAGCGATTCTCTTCTTGAGTCGTGGCTGGAGTTCGCTCAGGCAATAGACGATCATCCCGAGATTCGGGCGCTGTTGTTCGACCCGGTCACGGGGCTACCGACCACCCCGCTACTCTTCCCTCGCATCCGCATGCTCCTTGAGGAGCGCGGCGAGGTCTCGGTACTGGCCATCAACGTCGTCAGGTACTCGAAGATCGAAGAGATCTACGGCTGGAAGGTCTTCGATGAGGTGATGCGTGAGGTTGCCGAGACGCTCGACGCAATCACCGGCTCCGTCTTGCGCGATTCAGACATGCTTGCCGAGCTGATGATTTCGGGCAACTCCTTCGTCGTCGTGCTCTCACCTCCTCGCAACTCGATCAAGATCGAATCGGACGCACGGCAGCTCATCGTGAAGAAGGTCGAGCGGAGCATCCGACAGCAACTGGGCGAGCGGATAGACCCGTCGTTGTACAAGAAGTTCGGGTGCTACGTAGGGGCGTCAACCATCACCTTCGACGAGAACGTGCGTCTCGAACGCCTCGTACACGAGGGCCTCGAACTCGCGCTCGCGGACTCAGGCCAGCGTGAGGCCACCGACGCGGAAGAGCGCAAGCGCCGGCTGAGGGAGATCCTGCGCGACGAGGACATATCGACGCTCGTGCATCCCATCTTCAGCCTGAGTGACATGAGCGTACTGGGCTACGAGGCGCTGTCCCGTGGCCCCGAGGGCAGCGAATTCGAGCGCCCCGACAAGCTGTTCCGCATTGCCTACGACACGGATCTCGTGCTGCGTCTGGAGCGGCTGTGTCGCAAGAAGGCTCTTGCGGCGGCCGACGCCCTTCCTGATGGGCGGATGCTGTTCCTCAACATCGAACCCGACGCGGTCTGCGACCCCGAACTGCGTGAGGCACTGACCACGTCGCTGATCGCGCAATCGCATATCGGACCGGAGCGCGTCGTCCTCGAGATCACAGAGCGTGCGGCCATCACGGACTTCACTGCGTTCCGCTCCACACTCGAGTACGTTCGCGCCCTCGGCTTCAAGGTGGCCATCGACGACGCGGGTGCAGGATACGGATCCCTTCAGTGTCTGGCCGAAGTCCATCCTGAGTGGCTCAAGATCGATATGTCACTCGTTCGCGGATGCGACACTGACGAGGTTCGCTCGCAACTAATATCGAGTCTCGTGCGCTTCGCCAAGAAGGTCGACGTGAGCCTGATTGCCGAAGGCGTCGAGACTCGCGGGGAGTTGGCGAAGCTCAGGGAGCTGGGCGTCGAGTATGCCCAGGGATTCCTGTTCACGGTTCCCGTGAAGCCGTTCCCCGATGAGAGCCAGTACGCGGACTTCAAGGAGCTCTAGGCGAGTGGACCCCGTTCGTCTGACCCAGATGTCGTCCAAGGCCGGTTGAGCTGCCAAGTGGGGTCCGGAGGATCTCAAGGCGGTTCTCGATGCGTTCTCTCCCGGTGAATCCGATCGACTCATGGTCGGCTTCGAGACCTCGGACGATGCAGCAGTCTATCTCCTCGGCGACAAGGCCGTGCTGCTGACCGTGGACTTCTTCACCCCGATGGTGGACGACCCGTACGATTTCGGCAGGATCACCGCGGCGAACGCGCTGTCCGACGTCTACGCCATGGGCGGCACGCCACTCACGGCTATGAATCTGCTCGCCTTCCCCTGCGACATGGATCCCGAGATCGTTGCCGCGGTCCTGCGCGGCGGAGCAGATGTTTGTCGCAGCGCCGGCGTGGTGGTGGTCGGTGGGCACACGATCGACGACAAGGAGCCGAAGTATGGGCTCTCGGTGATGGGTGTCGCGGAGCCGGACCAGATCGTGCGGAACGTCGGCGCGCGCGCGGGCGACGTGCTCGTTCTCACGAAGCGCATAGGCGTCGGCATCATGAACACGGCGCTGAAGGCCGGGCACGAAACCGAAGAGTCGCTGTCAGGCGTCATCGCCTCGATGGCGCGCCTGAACGCGGAGGCTGCTGCGGCGATGACCGAGGTCGGCGTGAACGCGGGCACGGATGTCACCGGCTTCGGCCTGCTCGGCCATCTGCGCGAGATGGCACTGGGTAGTGGACTGGCCGCGCGTGTCGACCTGGGCTCCGTGCCGGTGTTCGCGGGCGCGCTCGACTACTCGGCGCGCGGAGTCCGGCCGGGACGCACGGAGGACGTGATCGCCGCGCTCGACCCTCATGTGGAGTGGGGCCCCGCGGACAATGCGTGGAAGGGCGTGCTCTGCGATCCGCAGACGAGCGGCGGACTGCTCATGGCAGTCGATCCCGCGAACCTCGATGAGCTGCTGGGCGCTCTCGAACGCCGCGGCGAAGAGGGATCCTGCGTGGGACGCATCGAGCAAGGCGAGCCCGGCGGGGTTGTTATCACATCCTGAAGCTCGCGCTATAATCTTCGGCGAATTCACTCTGAAACATTGTTGATGGGAGACAGTCATGCCCAAACGTCTTCTCGTGCTGAGCGACCGCATCGGGAGGGACGAAGCCGAACTGGGTCGCGTGCTCGCCCGGAACTTCTTCTACTCCCTCGCGCGCTCTGCGGACAAGCCGGTGGCCATCACGTTCATGAACGAAGGCGTCCGTCTCGCATGCGAGGGCTCGGAGGTAGTCGACGACCTTCAGCTACTTGCTGATGCCGACGTGAGGATCAGGGCTTGCGGGACGTGTCTAGACTACCTTGGGCTCAAGGACGCGCTGGTCGTCGGCGAGATAGGCACGATGGATGAGTCGATGGGGTTCGTCTTCGGCGACGGAGACGTCGTGACGATCGGGTAGGGACCGAACGCCCGGCCGGGTCGCTGCGATCCGGCCCCGTACGCACCGCTTTGGCATAGAATGGGCGCCATGGACACACAACAGACACGCCTTCGGGCATTGCCGAAGGTAGATGAAGCCCTCAAGCACCCGCTCATTGTGGAGCTGCTCGAGACGACGCCGAGAACGCTCGTCCTCGATAGCGTCCGCGAGGCGATCGACAGCGCGCGCGCGCATGTGCTTTCCGATGAGGCCTATGAGGTGGACGTTGAGGCACTCGTGCGCAACGCCACCGAACGCGCCGCTCAGAAGTCCCGGCGCTCGCTGCACAGGGTCATCAACGCAACCGGCATCATCGTGCACACGAACCTGGGTCGCTCCATCCTGTCCGAAGAGGCCGCAACGGCCGTCGCCGAGATCGCCGGTGGGTACTCCACCCTCGAGTACGACGTTGACAGCGGCGAGCGCGGGTCGCGGCACGTCCACTACGAGCAGCTTCTGTGCAAGCTCACGGGCGCCGAGGCCGCGATGGCGGTCAACAACAATGCGGCAGCGGTGATGCTCGGCATAGCGGGTCTCGCTCGCGGCGGAGAAGCGATCGTCTCGCGGGGACAGCTCGTGGAGATCGGCGGTTCCTTCCGCATCCCGGACATCATGGCCGAATCCGGCGCGAAGATGGTCGAGGTCGGCACGACGAACAAGACGCATCTCGCCGACTACGAGCGTGCGATCACACCCGCGACGAAACTCCTGCTCAAAGTGCACTCGAGCAACTTCAAGGTCGTCGGCTTCACCGAGGAGGTGGCGCTCGAGGAACTTGTGGAGCTCGGGGCGCGCCACGGCGTGCCGGTCTTCGAGGATCAGGGCTCCGGCGTGCTCGTGGATCTTCGGCACTACGGCCTCCCGTACGAGCCCACCGTCGGTGAGGCGATCGAGGCCGGTGCGGCGCTGGTCTCGTGCTCCGGCGACAAGCTGCTCGGAGGACCGCAAGCCGGCATCCCCGTCGGGCGCGGCGACGTGATCCGCATGCTGAAGCAGCATCCGATGGCCCGCGCGTTGCGGCTCGACAAGATGACGATCGCGGCGCTGGAAGTGACGCTGCGAACCTACCTGGACCCCGACCCCGCGTTGCGCGAGACCCCGACCCCCCGCATGCCCCCCATGTCTGCCGAAGAGGTCGGCGTGAAGGCGCGCGTGCTTGCGGATGCTGCCCCCGCGTC
>JAENZW010000108.1 GCA_016841065.1 Actinomycetota bacterium | reverse complement strand
AGCCGGTCGCGCGATTCTCGAACTACGATTTCGTCGCCGTGGACGAGCTTGCGAGCCGTGGCGGCGGAGAGAGCTACGCGGAGGCCGTGAGGGATCTGTTGCCGCCGCCGGAGGCGCTGTGTTCGCAGTGCCAGCGTCCGGCCAGGTTCACGTGGGTATCTTCGGCGGTCTACCGAAGCGATCCGTACAGCGAGGTGCTCCGTCCTGGGGAGGTCGAGCCGGTGGTGCTGTGCGCTGGCTGTGTCGGTGCGAAGCTGCGAGAGGCGTTCGAGGGCTTGCCGAAGCTTCCCCGGCGGATCGGGATGCCGGCCGGCGGCGACGGGATATGGACGTCCGCGGGGCCGTGACGGCCGAACCGCGCACACGAAAGCCCCGCCGGGTTGGCGGGGCCTTCGTCAAGTCCTGTGGCGCGCCCTGAGAGATTCGAACTCCCGACCTTCTGATTCGTAGTCAGACGCTCTATCCAGCTGAGCTAAGGGCGCGTGTCTCCGTCCGGCAGGCCGGACAGCCTAGCAATCCTGCCAGCAGGCAGGTGAGATGTCAACTGGCGGAGAGTGAGGGATTCGAACCCTCGAAGGAGTTGTAACCCCTTACTCGCTTAGCAGGCGAGCGCCTTCAACCGACTCGGCCAACTCTCCGCGGGCGCCTCCACGGCCACCCACCTTCGGGTGAGTCGTCCCGGCCGCAAGAAACGCCACGCCATTGTAGCAGGGTGGTATGGCGCGGTGAAGCAGCGCCGAGGCTAGCACGAGTAGTAGAATGTGGAGCGGTCTGCGGGAGCCACCGCGCGGTGCCGCACGGGGGAGACGCACCGACCGTTGCCGGTGCCAAAAGAGGAGGACGGAGTCTCGGTGAAGCGCGTTCGCTCTTCTCGCAAGGCGCTCCGTGCCGTTGCCGGCACCCTCATCATCCTGGCGGTACTCGCAGTTCTCTTGGCAGCCGCGCGCATCTGGACGGACTACCTCTGGTATCAGAGCTTGGGGCAGGAGTCCGTTTTCACCACGCAGATCATCGCCCAGGGCCTCGTCTGGCTCGGTGCGACGGCTGTCGCCTTCGTCCTACTCTGTGTATCAGCACTGGCGGCGCGCCGCATCGTCGGAGTGTCGGCTCTATCCACGGCACTGGCCTTCGGCGGCCCCGCGCTGTTCGCCGTGTTGAGCGGCTGGAATATGTCGAAGCAATGGATGGTCTTCCGAATGGCGGTCTCACAACCGTCATTCGGTATCACCGAGCCGCAGTTCGGCAAGGATGTCGCCTTCTTCGTGTTCCGGCTGCCGGCGCTGGAACTCCTGGGCGGCTGGTTCACCGACCTCATCATCCTGTCCTTCCTGCTCGTGCTCGGCGTCATCTTCCTGCCGGTCTGGTCTGGGCTCACCGAAACCATGGAAGACCACTGGTGGCAACTCAAGTCAGTGATCATGCGACTGTTCGGACTCCTGATCCTGTCCGCCGGATTCAACTTCATGGTCTCGGTATGGGGTCTCGCCCTCTCGACCCGTACGGCGCAGACCGGCGCGTCCTATGCCGATGTGCACGCTCAGCTCCCTGCCAACTGGATTGTGACGGGAGCGAGTGTCTTGCTCGCCGTGGTGCTGTTTACGACCGCGCGCTCGAAGAAGTGGGTCGTTCCCATCTCCGCGTTCGCTGTCTGGGTGGCTATCGTCGTCGTTGTTGGCAACGTGTGGCCCGCAATCGTGCAGAACTACGTGGTTTCGCCCAACGAGCCCACACTCGAGGCCCCGTACATCGAGCGCAACATCTCCATGACGCGCACGGCTTTCGACCTGGCGTCCGTTGACGAGAAGTCGTACGCAGTCATCCCGAGCTGGGAGGGCACCACCACGGCAGGTGTGAACGAGGTCCTGGACAACGCAAGACTCTGGACGCCGGACTCTGTCGAGCAGGCATATGAGCAACTGCAGACGATTCGTCCGTACTACACGCTTTCGGACATCCAGATCGATCGATATCAGGTAAATGGCAGACAGCGCGAGGTGCTCGTCTCGGCACGCCAGATCGACATGGCCGGTCTTCCGAAACGAGCTCGCACGTGGGTGAACGAGCATCTGGTCTACACGCACGGGTGCGGGCTGGTCATCAGCTCGGTCAGCGCATCCTCCGAGAAGGGCTTCCCGGTATTCCTCGTCGGTGACGTGCTGCCCAAGGTGGCCGATGACGTCGCGCCGGGTTCCCCGACGCTTGTGACCACGCAGCCCCGAATCTACTACGGCACCAACGTGAGTGACTACGCCATCGTCAATACCGGGATCGATGAGTTCGACTATCCGCTCGGCGCAGAGAACATCACCTATAGATATGAGTACGACCAGGGTGTTGAAGTCGGTCCGCTCGTCCAACGTCTCGCATGGGCCGTCAGCCTCAACTCCGACCAGCTCCTCTTCTCCGAGTACATCACCCCCGAGAGTCGGGTGTTGCTTCACCGCAACGTGAAGGAGCGCGCCCAGAAGATCGCTCCCTGGCTGGAGTTTGCCGAGAAACCCTACCCCGCGCTCGTCGAAGGGCGCATCGTCTGGATACTCGATGCTTACACGTCCACCGACCATTTTCCCTATTCGCAGAGGACATCCGGCGGCGTCAACTACATGCGGAATTCGGTGAAGGTCGTCGTCGACGCGTACACGGGCGATGCCACGTTCTACGCGTGGGGCGACGATCCCATCCGGGATGCGTGGAGCGAGATCTTCCCGACCGTGCTGACGTCGGCCGGCGAAGTTCCCGACTCACTTGCGGCGCACTTCCGCTACCCGAAGACGCTCTTCGCTGCTCAGGCCGAGATCTATCGCACCTACCATATGGCCGACCCCACGGTCTTCTACAACAAGGAGGATCAGTGGCAGCAGTTTGGCGAAGGGGACGAGATCTTCGGCGCCTCCTACCTGACGCTGGAGATGCCTGACGCCGTCGAGGGCAGCGGCTTGTACCTCATGCAGCCGTACGCCCCGGTCAACCGCGACAACATGATCAGCCTCCTGGCGGCAGCGTGCGATCCCGAGGAATACGGCAACCGGACGGTCTACATGCTGCCAAAGGGCCGGGTCATCCTTGGTCCGGATCAGGTAGTCGCACAGATCAACCAGGATCCGACCATCTCGCCACAACTCTCCCTGTGGGACCAGCGTGGGAGCAGTGTGATCTTTGGCGACATGCTGGTACTCCCGCTTGAAGGGACCATCATCTACGTCCAGCCTGTCTTCCTGCAGGCCGAGGATGCCGCCATCACCGAACTCGTGGGCGTTGTCGTCGTGAACGGCGAGCGAGTGGAGATGGGTTCCACGCTCGCTGAGGCGCTGGCGCGCACCGACGTGAGTGGCACGTCGCGTTGATATGTGGATGGCGGAGGGGGAGGGATTCGAACCCCCGGACCCGTGAGGGTCAGTGGTTTTCAAGACCACCGCATTAAGCCAGACTCTGCCACCCCTCCGCAGCCAAGCACACAGGAGGATAGCACGTCAGGCGCGCCCGTTCGTCGCGAGATTCCTCGCGTCGGCCACGAGGGCTGGGCGGTGCTCACTGAAGGACGGTACGGGGGCAGTACGCAGCCGGTCATCCATGTCCCGCCATTCGTACTGTGACTCCCGTCACACGTGAACTCTGAACGAATGTGCTCAACCTCAGCGCGTTTCGGGTCGACAAGGGAAGTACAGGCGACCCTCAATGCGGCTGCAGTGACCGACCGCACGACCGCAGACGAGGGGGGGGTGGGGGCGATGGGAATCCTATACGACTACTGCACGCAGATACAGAATCACATCGAGCACAACGGGATGGACCTGTTCCGGGTTCGCGGTGAACTCGCCCTGCGCGTCGGTTTTCTCATCTCGCTGATCGACCCGGACGACCCGGACGATCCGGAGAAGGTTCGCGCGCTGCGAGAAGCCGCCGACGACGTACTCGGGCTTACGTTGCTGTAGGACGGGAAACCAATGGGTCGAATTCGATACACAGACGAGGGAACCGGCGAGTACCGCTATGAGGACTCGCGTGCGAGCTCGCCGAAGAAGCGCTGGCGCAAAGGCAGCATCGCGCTGCTGACCCTTGTCGTGATCGGGAGTGTGGCATTCGCCGCCGGTTGGAATCCGCCGACCGCAACGGTCCATGATTTCACCGAGGCCAGCGACTACAACGCCGAGCGCGAGAGTGGTTGCACGAACTCCGGTGATGGATGTCACGGCGTCGAAGACACCTTCAAGGACTTCAACGCATATCACCCCGATACCGGCTGCACAGTCTGCCACGAGTATCAGGGTGTCGGGTGCATACCCTGTCACAAGCCGGAGAACACTGAGTGCGTGACGTGTCACGACGGCACGTTCCCGAACGCCAGCGACTGCATCCGACTGGCAGATCCATACCCGAAGGGACACTACCGGGAGACGACTCACACGGCGACCGCCCAGGACATGAAGGTCGTCGTGCGCACGGGCATGGACGCGAAGGCCGGTCTGGAGTGCGGGGAGTGCCATTCGCGCGATCTGCTCACCGCTCACACCGGCGTGCCGGTCGTCGAGGGAAGCGAGTACGGCGGCGACATAGGCTGTGGCGAGTGCCACAACGACACCCGGTCTTCGGGTCTTGCCCAGGTCACGAGCGACTGGGAGGGTAGGACCTGCGAGGACTGTCACAGCGCCGACTCTTCGGCACCTATGCATGCGACCGATGTCGCGACATCCGTCGAGCCGAGCGGCACAGCCGGCTGCGGCGACTCCGGTGAAGGTTGCCATTCGGCGAACGATCTTCACGCGCTGCACCCGAACGCTCCCGAGACGTGCTCCGGGTCCGCCGAAGACGGCGAGCCCGGTTGCCACGACCTCGAGATAGAGTCGCACAAGCCGACGGCGAAGGGTTGCGGCGGCGGCGCTGACGGCGCGTGCCATCGCGCATACGCGCCGGATGAGCTCACGCACAAGGAGGACGGCAAGCTGCACTCGCCGAAGACCCGGACTCCCGCGGCAACGACTTCGTACTACGACACCGCGTGCGGGGACTGTCACTACATGGAGCCCGACGGGATCAGCCTGATCACCGAGCACGCCCTCGGGACGTCCGCACGCTCGTTGGACGGCGCGGATGGGTGCCGAAACTGCCACAACCACGAGGCTTCGCAGGACGCGATTGCGGACGACTGGAGCGCGCGCGACACCTGGCGCAGCTGCGACGTTTGTCATGACGGCAACGCCCTCGGGGCGACACGCGAGGGGAGTGTCTCTTCGGCACACACGGTCGCTTCCGGAAGCGAGGGCTGCGCTGACAGCGGTCCAGGCTGTCATCCGACGGCGGAACTGTCGTCGGTAGGGAAGCCCTCGACGACCGGCGGGCTGCACGCGAGCTGCCTGCGATGCCACGACAAGAGCTCGGCGGGGGGCAACCTCGCGTACGACCCGGGCGCGAAGACGTGCGGGTCGGGTCGGGACTGTCACTCCGCTGCGGGGGCGTACGATCCCGACAGTGGCTTGCACTTCGGTGAAGGCGACGGTCGGACAGACGGCAAGGACGCGGCGCACCACACGGCAGGTTCCGAGCAGAAGACCGCGACCCTGTTCGACGCCGCCAGCGGCAAGAACGTGCGCTGCGACACTTGCCACGACATGCGTCTCGGTGCCGAGCATGCCCGTCCGAACAGCGCCATCCGTGGCGACGCCTGCACGGGCTGTCACAACGGCAGCACCGGTACGGCCGCCATCGTGAAGGCCGATTGGGTACAGCGGGAACGAGATGGCGCCTGCGATGCCTGCCACGGGCAGGGGGCGATGCCGGCGATGCATGCCGACAAGGACTCCGTCCACACGGCGACCGAGATCAGTCGCTCCGGCGAAGCCGAGGCAGGATCGTGCAAGCGCGGTGGTTGCCACGCAACGATCGACGTGCGCGTGGTGCACAAGGACGTCGGCTGCGATATCGAAGGCTGCCACTCGGACGATGGAGACATTCGCGGCGATCGGATCTTGAGCTGCGGTGGCTCGTCGACGACCGAAGGCACATGCCACAACGCGAGCGAGCGTCACGGCGGAGCCGATGCTGCGCATCTCGGCACCGAGATTGGCCGCTCTGGCGAGCCGGAGGAAGGCGCATGCGCGCATGCCGGTTGTCACGAGACGCGTGACGTGCGCGAGCTGCATACGACCAACCACTGTTCCAACCCCGGGTGCCATGTCGTCGGAGGACCGACGCTCATGACGTGCGGCGGCGGAACGACGACTGAGGGCTCATGTCACATCTCCGGACAGAGGCACGCCGACATCGAGCCCGCGCACATGGCGACAGAACTCAATCGCTACGGCGAGCCGGAAGAAGGCGCGTGCGCCCGCGAGGGCTGCCACGACACGGTCAACGTCCGCGAACTGCACGAGACGAACCACTGCTCCAACCCCGGCTGCCACGTCGAGGGCGGGCCCACGTTCATGACGTGCGGTGGACGCGACGGCACCGAAGGGGCG
>JAENZW010000107.1 GCA_016841065.1 Actinomycetota bacterium | reverse complement strand
CCTGCCGACGGACGGCTGCTAGAGGTCGGCGCGATGCGCATCGAGGAGGCGGCGCTCACGGGAGAGAGTGCGCCGGTGCGCAAGAACACCGCCCCCATCGCGGGCGAGGACGCGCCGCTCGGCGACCGCACGAACATGGTGTTCGCTAGCACTTCGGTTTCCGTCGGCCGCGGTACGTTCGTCGTCACGGAGACGGGTCAGTCCACGCAGATGGGCCGCATCGCGGAACTCCTCTCCCAGCAGAAAGAAGAGCGGACTCCGTTGCAGGAAGAGCTCAAGATCGTAGGCAAGCGTATCGCGCTGCTCGTCCTGGTCATTGCAGCCATTGTCTTCGCCGAAGAGGTGTTCAAGGCGCTCTCGTCGACCGGCGGGAGCATCGCCGACGCAATCGGCGCGCCGGACTTCCGCGAAACCGTCACCGTCGCGCTGCTCGTGGCAGTGTCGCTTGCGGTCGCGGCGATTCCCGAGGGGTTGCCTGCAATCGTAACGGTCGCGCTGTCCCTCGGCGTCCGCAAGATGGCGACACACAACGCTATCGTCCGCAAGCTACACGCTGTCGAGACGCTCGGCTCCACAACATTCATATGCTCCGACAAGACCGGCACGCTCACCCGCAACGAAATGACGGTCCGCCGCCTCATCGTGGGTGTGGATCTCGTCGAGGTACTCCCCGATTTCGAGCTCGAGCCGACGGACTGCGCGCCGGCGCCAGCCGATCGCGAGCTGCTGCTCGAGATCGCGGCCGCCTGCAACGATGCGCGTTTCGGTGCCGATGACGAGCTTCTCGGCGATCCGACCGAGACGGCGCTCATCGTGGCGCACCGCAAGCTATCCAATGATCACGTGCGCCCGAAGCGAATCGGTGAGGTGCCGTTCGATTCAGAGCGCAAGCGAATGACTACCGTTCACCAAATCGGACCTGCGCGCCGCGCGTACATGAAGGGCGGCGCGGACGTCGTCGTTGGTCTTTGCGCGCAAGCACTTCTGCAAGGCGAGATCGTGGATATGACCGATGAGCTGCGCGAACGCCTTTCTTCGGCAAATGCGAAGCTGGCCTCAGGCGGCTATCGCACGCTCGCGTTCGCTTTCCGCGAACTGACCGCTGAAGAGCCTGACGAGGGCGAAGAACTCGAGCGCGACATGGTCTACGTGGGAATCATGGGGCTGCTCGATCCTCCGCGCACGGAGGTGCCCGCAGCCATCGACGAGTGTCACCGCGCGGGCATCAACGTGGCGATGGTAACCGGCGACCACGCGCTCACCGCCGAGGCGATCGGTTCGCAGATCGGGTTGCTCGAGGGCAAGGCAGTGTTGACCGGCGTCGATCTCGAGCGGATGACCGACGACGATCTCTACGACGCCGTCGAGGACACGCGCATCTACGCGCGCGTGAACCCTGAGCACAAACTGCGCATCGTCGACGCGCTGAAGCGGCGTGGGCATGTGGTCGCAATGACAGGCGACGGCGTGAACGATGCGCCCGCCTTGAAGAAGGCGGACATCGGCGTCGCGATGGGCAAGATCGGCACCGATGTCAGCCGCGAAGCCGCGGACATGGTGCTCGCTGACGACAATTTCGCGACGATCGTCGAGGCTGTGCGCGAAGGACGCGTCGTGTTCGACAACCTTCGCAAGTTCATCTACTTCCTGCTCAGCTGTAACATCAGCGAGGTTCTCATCATCTTCACGACGGCGCTGCTCGCGCCGGAACCCGCGCTGCTCCCGCTTCAGATCCTGTGGATCAACCTCGTCACCGATGGACTGCCCGCACTTGCACTCGGCGTGGACCCGGGGTCGCCCCGCGTCATGGAGCGAAAGCCTCGCTCGGCAGAAGAGTCGATCCTAACGCCGCGCCGCCAGCTTCAGGTGCTATGGCAGGGAACGCTCATCACCGTGGGGGCACTGGTGATGTACCTTGGCGCGGAGCACGGCTGGTTCGCAGTGGACAGCCCGGAGCACGCCCAGACCATGCTCTTCACGACCGTGGTGCTCGCTCAACTACTTCACGCCTTCAGCTTCAGGTCGGAGACGCGCACGGTGTTCAGCCCGAACAGCCTGCGCAACAAATGGTTGGTTCTCGCGTTCGTAGGATCGATGTCACTGCAGTCTCTTGTCGTGTACGTGCCAGCCCTGCAGGGCGTCTTCAAGTCGCAGCCGCTTGGCCTTCACGACTGGCTTGCCGTCCTGGCCGCCGCATTGATTCCGCTGGTACTCATCGACGTCGTCAAGGTCGCCGTCGGTCGCCGTCGGTCGCGCAACGCTTGACGAACGCGCCTCCGGACCGCACGCTCGGTTCTGGGAGGTCATGTGGCGAAACGGGCGACAGGTGAACGAAGCATCGGCCGGGTACGCGGCACTTTGATGCGATTGGCACCGGCGACCGCTCGCTCGCGCATCACGCTGCAGGCGCTTCTTGTCACGCTAGCCGTGCTACTGACCGCCGTCGGCTCCTTCGTGCTCGCGGAGCGCTTGTCACGTCCCGCGGTCGCGTCCGAGCATGCGACCGAGGCTCTCGACCGTGCCGAGGTTGGCCTTCAGGCACTTGTCAGCAGCGCAGAGGCGCACCTCACGGCCCTCCAGTACTCGCCGTACCTCGCCGAGGAACTCGCGAAGGCCGACGACGTCGACTACAACGGGTGGATGTCCTTCGTGCCGCAGTTTGAAGGCCTCGCTACATCAAGTGGGGCGTCTTGTGTCCTCCTGGTCAACGATGCCGGCCGAACCGTCTACTCGATCGGGGCGCAGTCGGACGTCGCTCGTATCCGGGTTCTCATTCCAACAGACGGCGCGGTGCCGGTGCGAGGATTCGTGGACCTCGAGGACGGCCCCGCAGCACTAAGCATCCAGCCCGTCCTCGGCTCGCCTCTCGGTGGGACACCGCAGGGGTGGGTAGCCATCGGAATCCCTGCGACTGTCGACGATCTCGGTCTTGAGGGCTCGACCGTCCTCACCGAGCCGGGGCCGGACACGGCCAGCCGCGATGGTCGCAAGATCGAACATCCCTATTTCGGCAATGCGCGGGTCATCGTCACAGGTGCCGGATACATGCTCGCGGCGGACATTCCGTCGGTCGACGGCGTTTCCGCCGGTGTCTTCGAGCACACCGCCTCGGGAGTTTGGTCGCTGGCCGATAGCGTTCTCGGCGTGACGGTCCTCCTGGCGACCGGGTTCGCCGCGCTCGCCGGCATCATCGTCGGGCTCACCGGGTCGCGCTCCCTCGCACGCGAGATCCAAGATGTGACCGAACACGTTCGCAGGTCCGGCGCGGCTGCGCTCCAGGGGATGCGCGTCGAACCCGCCCCGCACGATCCCTACATGGCCGAGGAGCTCGCCACGCTTCTCGACGTCTTCGACCGCCTGCTCGACAACGCACAGCGACGTCAGAACGAGGTCGAGGCGGCCCGGCTCGCGGTGGAGGACGCGAAACGATCCGCCGAGGTCGTCGTCAACGAGTCTCCCGAGGGCAAACTGCTTGTGCAAGAGGGCCGTATCGTGCTGGCCAACCCCGCAGCCGCCAACATCATCGGCATGCCCGCGACCGAGATCGTCGGCCTCGCGGGCACCGAGCTGCTAGCCGCCATCGTCGCGCGTGAGGAAGACGGCGAGCAGATTCCGCCGGAGGAAATCATCGCACGGTCGGCCGAGCGCCCGTGGCGCATGCAGATCGATCGACCCGACGGTTCGACCCGTTGGGTTGAACTCCGGGCGACCACGCACCCCGGTGACGCCGAGTTCCGCTCCTTCCTGCTCAGTGGGCGTGATGTCACAGAAGAGAAGCGTGTCGAGGAACTCCGTCGCGAAATCGTGTCCCTCGTCTCGCACGATCTGCGGGCTCCCCTGACCGTCATCATGGGCTACATCGATCTACTGCGCGCACGGGAACTGAAGCCCGATGCGAGGGAGAAGGCCCTGACGCAGGCTCGCGACGCTGCGGATCGGATGCTGACGCTCCTCGGGGATCTGCTCGACGTGGCCCGGGCTGACGAGATCCTCTCTCCCGCCGTTCTCGCCCCCGTGGGAATGGACGAGGTCGTCGGTCAAATCGTCAACTCGTTCGGCGCAACCGCGACCCACCGTTTCTCGCTTGAGCTAGAGGAGGGGAGCGACGTTCTCGGCGACGACAAGCGCCTTCGGCAGGTCGTGGCAAACCTGGTCACCAACGCGATGAAGTACAGCCCCGAGGGCTCGGACATCCGGGTCGAAGTCGTTCAGGACGACAACCGCGTGTTGTTCTCCGTCGAGGACGAGGGGCCGGGTATCCCCGAGGCGCAACGCCAGCGCATCTTCGAGCGCTACACGCGTGTACAGCAGAGCGAGAGCGGCAAGCGCGCGGGAATCGGGCTGGGTCTCTACATCGTCAAGGCGATCGTAGAGGGACACGGCGGCACGGTCCGCGTGGAGGATCCCGAGGAAAGCATGGGCTCCCGCTTCGTTGTTGACCTGCCGGCAGCGCCTGTGTCGCCGCCGGACGTGGTCGGGGAGTATCCGTCTGTGTCCGGAGATCCGCCTGGAGCCGCTCCCACGGACTACTCGACTGCGTAGGATACCAGCCGCGCGCACAGCTCCGGAAACTCGATGCCCGCGGCGCGCGCAGCGTCGGGAAGCAGGCTCGTCGTCGTCATCCCCGGAATGGTGTTCACCTCGAGCACGTAGGCCGCTCCGTCTTCGGCAATCATGATGTCCGTGCGCGACATCCCGCGGCAGCCCAACACGCGATGCGCCTCGATCGCGAGCCGCGCGCATTCCGCCTGCGCCGCTTCGGGGATTCTGGCCGGAATGATGTGTCTGCTCATGCCCGGAATGTACTTGGATTCGTAGTCGTAGAACTCATGCTCGGGGACGATCTCGAGCGTCGGAAGCGCCTCGAGATCGCGATTGCCGAGCACACCGACGGTCAGTTCGATGCCGGTGACGAACTTCTCTACAAGCACTGAGTCGTCGTGCTCGAAGGCGGTCTCGATGGCTCCCGGCAGCTCTACCGACGAATGTGCGATGGTCACACCGATCGCCGAGCCCTCGTTTGCGGGCTTCACGACCGTCTTCGGACCGAGGGCCGCGGTGAGAGCGTCTGTGTCCACCGGATCTCCGCGACGCAGTGCAGCATAGGCTGGCGTCGGAATGCCCGCGAACGCGAAGACGTGCTTCGACATGACCTTGTCCATCGCGAGCGCGCTCGCGAGAACGCCGGAGCCGACATACGGCATGTCCAGCAGCTCCAGCAGACCCTGAACCGTTCCGTCCTCGCCCAAACGACCGTGCAAACATATGAAGACGACGTCCGGGCGCTGGTCCTGGAGCCGAGAGATGAAGTCGTCTTCACCGGCGTCGATTTCCACGACCCGGTAGCCGGCCTCGAGCAGCGCGGCCGCGACCTGCGCACCAGTATTCAGCGAGACTTCTCTCTCCGCGGAGCGACCGCCCTTGAGAACTGCGACCAGGAGCCGTGCTTGCCCGTCCGTCACGTGTGCCTCCTCGCGGCCTACTGGATCACGCCAAGTCGCACGGCATCGACGAGCGCGAGCGCGCCCCACCATGCGAGCACGCCGAAGAGCGTGAAGAGCGCGCCTCGTATGAGCGCGGCGGTGAGGAGTCCTGGGCCGCGGCGCCCATTGGCAAGCCAAGCACCGAGCCACGAGACAATCGAGACGATGGGTCCGGCGGCGGTGAGTATCACGGCGCCAAGGAGCACGGCCGGGTACGGGGTCTGAAGAACCGCAGGGTCACTGGCGGTCTCGTGGCTGAGGCCGAGGATTGCATACCCGACCAGGGCAAGCCACGCGATTGCGTAGAGCTCGAACGGCCACCATGGAACCCTTGGGCGCGGCAATCCGGTGGGAGGCGTAGCGTCGGGCAGGCCGCCGGTCTCCATCACCGGCTCCGCCGGACTCCCGGCTTCTTCGGGCTCCTCGTTCTCGGCAGACTGCGGCGCTGACACCTGCTCGACACCCCCAAGGCTGGACCCGGACGCATCGGAGGGAGCTTCTGCAGCATCGGCGATGTCCGATGGCGATGCAGAAGGCCCTGCCACAATGTCATCTGGGTCCTGGACTGCAGGCCCGTCGCTGGGATTCATCTGCTCGCTCTCGTTGGACAGCCCTCGCTCCCGAAGTCTACGCGAGCGTGTGCCGCGCCTCAACCACAGCGCGCTCACGGCACCGATGGTGCTTTTCGGCATGTATGGTGCTTTGGTGCATTTCGGCGGACGCGTGCCGCACCCCGCTTCGGCGGGCGTAGTATTGTGTCACGCTCACAACGAGCGAGACTCTCTGACGAGGTGAGAACCACTGATGGATGACAGAACAAACGTTCCGGTTCCCGAACCGGAGGACAACTCCGCGCCGGCCGCAGCGGGACTCTCTGCTCCGGCCGACACGTCCGGCAACCTGATTCATGCGGGGGCTGCCGAGGATATTGCACCTGAGCCCGCCTACGGACCCGACACAACCCCGGTGGCGGTGGTGCCGCAGCCCATTTCGACGCCGGCTGCCACGGCCGT
>JAENZW010000106.1 GCA_016841065.1 Actinomycetota bacterium | reverse complement strand
GTCGACTGCCGGCGGTCCCTTGGGCGATTCGGCTTCAACGACCTGCTCGAGAGTTGCGGCTGCCGGCGCCGGCTCGGCGACGACGGGACCCTCTTCCGCAGACTCGGCGACCGGTTCAGGAAGCTCCGACACCGCTTCGTCCGATTCCAGCGGCGCCTCGAAGAAGTCCGCGACATCGAACTCCGGCTCTTCCGCCAGGAACTCGGCAGCATCCGCGACCGGCGCCGGCGGGACCTCGCCGGACTCGACGACGGGTGCTTCCATGGGCTGCTCGAGATCACCGTAGTACTGAACGATGGCGCCGGTCACTGAAGCGGAGTCGGCGAGCACTGCCTCGACTTCGAGTCCAAGCTCGGCGGCTAGTTCATCGAGCTTGAAGACGTCGAGCGGATCGCCGATCGCAACGGTCAGCATCCCCTCGATCTCGAAGAGCGGAAGGATGTTGCGCCCCCTGGCGATTGCCACGGGCACGAGTTCTAGTGCTTCGTCATCGGGAGCGTAGCTCGAGAGATCGACGGCGGGAATGCCCATCTCTTCCTCGAGAACGTTGGCGAGATCCGCGCCGGTCAGGAGACCGCGCGCGATCAGAACGTCGCCAGCGGTCTGGCCCGAAGACGCAGCGGCTTCGTTGATGGACGACAGTTGCTCGACGGTCACGAGACCCGCTGCAACCAGCGAGTCCAGGACCCGTGAAGCAATAGAGGTGCTCTCGGCCATTCCGGGCCCCTCCTAGCCTTGGGCCTTCTGAAGTTCCTCTGCGACGGCGCCGAGAAGTCTCTCGGGCTCGATGGGCTTCGTCAGGTACTGATTCGCACCCGTCCGAATACCGGTGGCCATCGCCTGCTCCTCGGTCTTCGCCGTGAGCATGATTATCGGAATGCCTTTGTACTTCTGGTCGAACTTCAGGAGGCGACACACGCGATACCCGTCGAGCTTGGGAAGCATGACGTCGAGGAGTATCAGGTCGGGCATCTCCGCCCGCGCGGTTTCGAGAGCTTCCGCACCATCCATGGCGGTGATGACCTCGTAGCCCCCCTGCAGCAGGATGGCCTTGATCATCTCCAGTATGGTCGGACTGTCATCGACAGCCAGGATACGCGCACTAGCCATTCCGGACTCCCCTCCGCGCATAGACGCTTGTACCTGTCATTATCGTACGATTGCCAGGCATTCTTCAGCGCTTCTACGCCTTCTTCCGACACTCTAACAGACTACGCTCGCAGGTCTGAGCAAGCAGGTCGGGCCGAAACCCGCCGAGAAACCACGTCCATTCGCCTTCCGGCGTGCGATACAGCGAGCGGAGGGCGTTCTCGTAGGACCTGCAGGCCTCGAGTTTCACGCCCTTCGCGCGGTGTATGTTCGCCATGTTGAAGTGCGCGAGTACGAAGTCGGCGTCCAGGTAGATCGTGCGCCTGAACTCCTGCAATGCACGTTCGGGCTCGCTTTGTCGCTGGTAGATGATTCCCAAGACGTAGTGCGCGGCTGCAGACAACGGATCGAGCACGATCGAGCGTTTGCACTCTTCGAGCGCGGTCTGCAGATCGCCCGAATCCGCATGAGAGTACGCAGCCAGAAGATAGACTTCCGCATTGCTCGGATCGACCGCGAGCACATCCTCGACGATCTTGAGCACGTCCTTTGACCGGCCTTCCTCCGACGCCTTTCGCGCGCTGACTATCAGACCGGGTATGTCAGCCTTCTCGGCAACGCCGGTCCTCTCGTCGACAATCGCACCGGGGGGAGCCGATCGCACTCGGTCGCGTCGACCGACTCGTACCGCCGCGTCCGTCTGCTTCGCCAAGGGTCTGCGGGACTCACCACGACGCTGTTCGACGACTCGCGCGAACGACGTGTGCCGCTGCTGCGGCTTGCGGTAGAGAAAGACCCCCCCGACTTCCACCGGTTCGAATCGGTCCGAGATACTGGTGAGCGTCTCAGAATGCCCGATGAACAGGTAGCCTCCCGGGTTGAGAGAGTTGAAGAAGTTGTCGACGACACGCCGGGTCGACTCGAGTTTGAAGTAGATCGTCACGTTCCGGCAGAAGATGACGTCCCAGTTGCCCATGAGGCCAAGAGGATACGGCTCCTTGATGAGGTTGTGGAACTGGAAGTCGACGAGACGCCGCGCACGGTCGGCAACGCGATGGCCCTCCGGGGTGGGTTCGAAGAAGCGTGTCGCCACCGAATGCGGGATGTTCAACAGAGCCCTCGACGGATAGACTCCGGCCTTCGCGCGCTCGAGGGCGTTGGTGGAGACGTCCGTACCGAACACCTCAAGCTTGTATCCCAAGCCCTCAAGCCCCGAGTCAAGCAGAGTCATCGATGCAGAGTACGGCTCTTCACCGGTCGAGCATCCGGCCGACCACACGCGGAAACTCCTCTGCGTCTCCGGCTTCGCTTCGACGATCTCGGGCACGATGAACTGCCTCAGCGCTTCGAACTGGGCGGGAAAACGGAAGAAGCTCGTCTCGTTGATCGTGACGAGATTCATGAGCTCATTGAACTCGGACTCGTCCGTGCTTAGAAGCTTGAAGTAGTCATCCAGAGCCGCGAAGCCGAATCGCGTGGCGCGCGTAATCAGCGATATCCGAAGCGAATCGCTCTTGGACTCCTCAAGGTAGATACCGGAGTGCTGGTGGATGTAGTCACGGAATCTCTTGAACTGCTCAGGCGTGAGATCCTTTGAGAGACTAGAACCGTCGTTGACCATGGTGGTCTAGTTTCCCACCGCCGCTTCATCGGCCGATCCGACTTTCTCGATCAGGCCGGCCGAATGCATTCCGTAGAGGATCTTCGCCGTCTCGAAATCGTTGTAGCCCGTGAGCTCAACGAGTTCGCGGAGGGTTCGACCCCCGTGCAGGTAGCAGAGCAGCATCCATTCCTTCGGCTTCAGATGTATCTCTATCGATTTCTGGCCCGGTGCAGACGCCATGATGAACCGGGTATCCATCGACGGTATGCGCTGACGAATCTTGTTCCAGAGTTCGAGGCGACGCGACGACTCCATGATGATGTTCTCGACGGAGACGGAGATCCCGATATCCTCCTCCTCGCACATCTCGTCGGCCTCGAAGCGCAGGTCGCCTTCCTCCCAACGGAACAGATCGAAGAGCGTGTCGTTGATCTGATCTTGGATGAAGTTCTCGAGGACCTTGCCCTCGAGATAGCCCTCATCAATGAGAATCTGGCCGAGACGACGCCCCGCCTTCTCCTTCTTCTGTATCTTCTGGAGGCCCAACGCCTGCCGGAGTTGCTTCTCGGAGATGACTCCGGCTTTGACCAGCCGCCTGCCAAGCGACTCGCGATTCCAGTTGGACGACGCGAAGAAGACCCGGCCCTTGGTGAAGCAGACCTTGCCTTCAGCGTCGGCTCGGGTCATGTGCAGTGTGCCGGTCTTCCTGCCCGAGGCAAGAAGCCGAAACATGTCCTCCAGAGTGAAGTCTCTCAGGTTGCCCTCGAGAGCCACGGGCGTCCTCCCGGGTGACGCGCCCAACAGGGCGCCGAACAGGCCGAAAACCCGCGTCGACAACCCTGCCGAAGCGGCAAGACCATCCTAGCACGCACGAAGGCGTGCACAAAGACCGTCGGCAGTGCAGAATGCAGTCGCTACGTGCATGAATGCGACTTCGAGAGCGGTCGGGTACATTGTCGTTGGGTGATGCGGATGCGTCGATGGACCCTCGCAATCGTGACCGTGGTCGCGCTCCTTGGACTAGTCGTGCTGTGGCGCGGCGACCGGCGTGCGCCACAAAGTCCGGATGAACCGGAGGCGGAACGCGACGCAGCCGAACCCCGAGAAGAGACGGCGACGGCACGTCCCGCAGAGGATGCCGTCGAGGTTGGAGGCACTCTCCCCGGCGTGCTCGTCGACCCTTCGGTCAGTGTCTCGAAGGCCACGCGGACGCTCACTGTCATGTCGGACGGTCGGCCTGCAAAGACGTACCGCATAGTCCTCGGACCCGAGCCTGCAGGCGACAAGGAGCGCGAGGGTGATCTCCGAACGCCGGAGGGCGACTTCTATGTGTGCACGAAGAACGCGCAGAGCCGCTACCACCGTGCTATGGGTCTATCGTATCCGGATGAAGCCGACGCGCAACGCGGTCTCGATGATGGCATCATCACGAAGCGCCAGTACAACGACATCGTGAAGGCGATTCACCAGATGAAGCAGCCGCCTTGGAACACGCGTCTCGGCGGCGAGATCATGATTCATGGCGGCGGCACGCACGCCGACTGGACGGAAGGCTGCATCGCACTCTCCGACGAGGATGCCGAGGAGCTTTTCGACGCGCTCCCGCTGGGAACTGAGGTGCGGATTCGACCCTGATTCGAGGCTGGCTGTGGAACGCCGCGGCGCTCTCCCGCAGTCGTCTGCCGAACCCTTCCTGTGGTATTGTCAACGTGCATGCTGTGTCAGGGGGACAGGGTGTCACAGGGGAAGGTCGGCAAAGAGACGGAACCTCGCCGTGCGGCCGATCGGGAGGTCGTTCCGGTTCTGCAATCCGGAAGCTCTCCCGGAGAGTCAGATTCTGCGCCGGCAGCGAGAATCGCCGCACCAGCCTCGGGCGAAGATGGCCATCCGCCAGACTCACACGACCGAGTCCTGAAAGACGTCGCCAAATCGACGCTCGAACGTCGCATCGCCTCAGCCTCCGGTCGTACCGATCACGCACCAGGACTAGCGACCCTCGAGCACCCTGATTGGGTTGTAAGCATCCCCGGCCCACAGGAGTGGGCCGCTCGATCGCGCGCGGTGATGAAACGCTATAAGGCCCTAAGGGACGCACTGCTCGCCTTGCTCGGCCCAGCCGACTTCATCGCGCGAACGGAAGTCGTACCCGTTCTCGCCAAGATTGCCAGAGCCGACAGACAGGAAGGCGACATCGTCGCCCTCCAGCTGCCACCCGGACTCGGCGAGACTGCCTTTGTCGGCTGGCTCGGGTTGCACCTGAGCTCGTGGCTCTCCCATGCTGCATATGCCGAAGAGCTGGAGCAAGCCCCCGAGCCTAGTGCCTTTCCAGATTACGAGGAGTGGCTTGACGGGCGCCACGAGGAACTCCCGCAGCGCCTCACTCGTATCGGCCGACTAGCCTTCGCCATTGAGCACATGGTATCGGAGAGCGGTTGCGAGCCCTGGCAGGCACTTGCCTACCTACTCTGCGGGGAAACTCCTCAACTGCCATGGGTACGCATTCGTCGTGTCGTTCGGCCTTCGGGAAGACAGAGCCTGATTCTCGAACTCGGGTGCGCCGAGGTGCCCGTTGAGGACGTGCGACGGGCATACTCCGAGGCACGCCGCTCGTGCAAAGACACATCCGGAGATGGTGGGCTCCCGAGTTGGAGTGACATCGCGCTGTACGAATTCGCTCGCCCGCTACGCGAACAAGGCGTCCCCTGGACAACCGTCTGCACAGAATGGAATGCGAAGAAGCACGCCAAGCGATACGACAAATCGAGAAGCATGGAGGTCGCATACCTGCGTGCGAGGCGACGCATAGAGTAGGACGTCGAGCCTACTTCACCGCCTCCATGAACTCCTCGATCGGAATCGCAGGCAGCGTCTCGATGTGCACGCTCCCGCGTGAGCCTAGCTCCACCGATGCCTTGGCGATTGCCAGGTTGTCCGGCGCTTCCACGATGTTCACAAAGTCGTACTCCCCGAGCACCGCGTACTGGTGCAGGACCTTGATCCCCCACCGCTCCATCTCGCTGTCGACCTCGCGGATTCTCTCGGGACGAAGCTTGATGGTATCGGCGCCACCCTCGGTAAGTTTGGACAGCATGACGTAGACGGGCATCGTTCCCCTCCTTGGCAAGTGGGGACCCTTGTGTCCCCTCAATGGGGATGTACCCGTGTGTGATGCGCCGGACGCTCACGGGAGACTGGCGATGCTAGTGCGACAGGATATCGACCACGAGTGGACCGTCTCGGCCGAAGAGGCGCACCGGATCCAACGCGCGCTCGCAGCACGAGTGGTTCTCGCTCCTCTGCCCGCCGACGGGCCCCACGCTCCGAAGCTCGCCGCCGGGGTCGACGTCGGCTACAGCAAGGACGGTCTGCGGGCATGGGCGTGTGCGGTCGTCATGGACACGGCGTGGCATGTGGTGGATCGAGCCGTCGTAGTGGGCACGCCAGACCGCGCCTACTCGACCGGGATGCTCGCATTCCGCGAAGGTCGGCTGACCCTGGAGGCATTGCTCGCGCTGTCCGTCGACCCCGACACCGTCTTCTGCGACGGTCACGGGATCGTTCACGAACGCGGTCTCGGTCTCGCATCGCATGTCGGCGTCCTTCTCGATATCCCGGTGATCGGAGTGCCAAAGACGCCCTTCCACGCTATCGAGAGGTTGCCTGATGCGGCGCGGGGGAGCTTCCTCGTTCTCGCCAAGGAGTGGGGCGCCGAAGGTGCCGCGCTACGCCTTCGCACAGGTAGCAAGCCTGTCTACGTGTCGCCGGGCCACCGCGTGGACCTTGAGAGCGCGATTGCGCTGTGCCTTCGGTGGTCGACGGGGCGCCACCGAGTTCCGGAGCCCCTGCAGGCCGCCGACACACTGTCCAAGAAGGCGCGAAATGAAGCTGCGACGCC
>JAENZW010000105.1:2224-6601 GCA_016841065.1 Actinomycetota bacterium | reverse complement strand
CCGGGTCGATCACGGCGAGCTCGTAGTCGTGGCTCATCTCGATGGCGTCGAACGGGCACGCCTCGACGCACAGGCCGCACATCATGCACGCGCCGACCTCGTAGCTGAAGCGGTCGATGTGCTTCGTCTTGTCCTCGCGCGTGGTGACATCGAGATCGAGAATGTGATCCGGACAGATCTTCACGCACGTCATGCATGCGGTGCACTTGGGTGCGCCGGTCTCGTCGGACTTCGTCGCAACGGCCCACCGAGCCCGTTCGGGCAGCTCGAAGCGCTCGTACGGGTACATGATCGTGATCGGCCCGCGCAGCATGTTGCGCATCGTGATCCGCAGCCCGTTGAGGAGTCCGGCACCCCACATCTAGCCGGTCACCCCCTGCGTCGCCTGCGCGACTTTCAGCACGACACCGGTCACGAGGATCAGGGCGAGCGAAGCCGGGATGAGCCACTTCCACCCGAGCTGCATGAGCTGGTCGATCCGCACGCGCGGGAACGTCCCGCGGATCCACATCATCACGAAGATCCCGGTGTAGACCTTCAGCATGAAAACGACCGGTGCGATCGGAGCCACAACGGATTCCGGAACCCACGGGATCATCCACCCGCCGAAGAACAGCGTGACACCCAGCGCGCTCACGATGAACTGATTGCTGAACTCAGAAAGGAAGATCAGGCCGAACTTCATCGCCGAATACTCGCTTGCGAATCCGGCGACCAGCTCCGATTCCGCCTCTGACATGTCGAACGGCGTCTGGTTGAGTTCGACGAGTGACGCGATTACGAACAGGAGGAACGCCGGCCAGAACAGCGGGAACGCGATGAACCAGCGCGGCACGAAGCCGAACCACAACCCCGACTGTGCGCGCACGATATCGCCGAGGTTCAGCGTGCCGGCAAACATCACGACCGGCAGCAGCGACAGCAGCAACGGGACCTCGTAGGCGATCTGCTGGGCTGCCGCCCGCATGCCGCCCAGGAGCGACCACTTGTTGGCGGACGCCCATCCTGCCATCAGAATCCCGATGGGGACGAGCGAGAGCGCGGCCAGGGTGAAGAGCAGCCCGGTATCGAGAGATGTGATACTCCAGCTATCCGAGAACGGAATGGCCGCATAGGCCGCGAACGAGGGCACGAACACCGCAGCCGGGGCGATGAAGTACAGTGCGCGATCGACGCCTCGCGGCGTGATGTCTTCCTTGGTGAGCAGCTTCAGAACGTCCATCGTCGTCTGCAGGATGCCGTGGGGCCCTACATGCATCGGCCCGAGGCGCAGGTGCATGTGCCCGAGCACCTTGCGCAGCATGTAGATAAGCACGACGCCGTTCGCGAGCATGAGCCCGAGAGCAGCGAGGATGCGCAGCAGGACGACGAGCACGGGGTTCATCGATCGACCTCCCCGAGCATGACGTCCGTGCTACCGACGATCATGACGACATCGGCGAGCAGGTGTCCGGGCAGGATCTCCTCGAGCGCCTGCATGGCGTGGAGCGAGCCCGACCGGTAGTGGAAGCGATACGGCGTGTCGGAGCCGTCGGACACGATGTGGACCCCGGTCTCTCCCCGGCTGGATTCGGTCGCCGCATAGATTTCACCCTCGGGTGGCCGAAGCACGCGGGGCACCTTGGCCTTGAAGTCGCCGTCAGGCATGCCCTCGATGCACTGGCGGACCATGCGGTTCGCCTGGCGCATCTCCTCCATCCGGACCATGTAGCGATCCCAGGAGTCCCCCGTCGTGCCCACCGGAATGTCGAACTCGAGTTCCGGATACGCGTCGTAGGGGCGATCGCGACGCAGGTCGAAGCCGAGCCCGGAGGCTCGAAGATTCGGCCCGGTGAGAGCGAACGCAAGCGCGGTATCCCGGTCGATGACGCCGATTCCGCGCACGCGGCCCTGGAAGATCTCGTTCCCGCCGAGAAGTGCATGGTGTTCATCCAGATACGTTTCGAATCCGTCGCAGAACGCGAGTATCTTCTGGTCGATCCCGGCGGGCAGGTCGTCCACCACGCCGCCGGGTCGGATGTAGTTGAACATCATCCGGGCACCCGAGATCGCCTCTAGTATCTCGACCGCCGCCTCGCGATCGCGCATCGCGTAGAGGAACTGTCCCATCGCACCGGTGTCCAGACCGAACGTACCGAACCACACGAGATGGCTGGCGATCCTGGTGAGCTCCGCGACCATCGTGCGAATCCACGCAGCCTTGCGCGGGATCTCGATCTCCATGAGTCGCTCGACCGCAAGTGCGACGGCCTGCTCCCCGTGCATTCCGGACACGTAATCACCGCGGTCCATCAGAGTCCCGAGCTGGTCGTACCTGCGATGCTCGGCAAGCTTCTCGATGCCGCGGTGCAGATAGCCCAGCGTGACTTCGACGGCCACAACTTCCTCGCCATCCACCTCGATGAGCAACCGCAACACGCCGTGAGTCGACGGATGCTGCGGCCCCATGTTGATGACGAGATGCTCGGTGGAAAGACCATCGACGCCAGTCGGTACGCGACGTATGCCGGCAGGTGGCTCGCCGACGAAGTGAGTGCCCTCGGAGAGCATCCCCACACCCGAGACGATGTCGCGCGGGTCCGTCACCGGTCGCGCACCTCCTCGAGAGTCCGGATGGGAACCCTCTTGCGCAACAACGGGTCGATGCCATCGGTGGTGAAGAGGCGCCTTGGATTCGGATGTCCGGCCAGCGTCAGGCCAAGGAGCTCGGCGATCTCGCGTTCGGGCATCAGTGCCGAAGGGAACGCGGTCCACACGCTGGGCAGCTCGCCGTCATAGGCAAGCGAGGTCTTCACGTAGACCTCCTCGTCCCGCGAGAAGGACCGGAGATGATAGGTGATTTCGATGCCGTCGCCCGTGTCCGTGCCGAGCATGTCCGCGAGCATCCGGAAGTCGTGCCCGCCTTCGCGCAGAACGATGAGAGCAGCGAGCGCATCCACGAGCGCCACCCGGAACACCGTGCCGAGAGTCGTCCCCTCGACTTCGGCATCGACTCCCGCCGAAGACAGCAGGCTGCTAATCGCTGTGGGATCGGGCCGCAAGGCGCTCCTCCGTCTGCTGCTTGATCTTCTCTTGGAGCTGGATGAACCCGTACTGCACGGACTCGGGCCTTGGCGGACAGCCGGGAATGTACACGTCCACGGGCACGATCTTGTCCACGCCGAGCACCACGTTCGGGTACTCGCGGAACGGTCCCCCGGTCGATGCGCATGCGCCCATCGCCACGACCCACTTCGGCTCGGGCATCTGGTCGTAGAGCAGCGCGACCGTCTCGGCCATCTTCTTGTTGACCGTGCCGGCGACGATCATCACGTCTGCCTGACGCGGGGAGGCGCGGAAGAACACGCCCATGCGGTCGAAATCGAACCGCGGGCCGCTCGCGCTCATAAGCCCCTCGATCGCGCAGCACGCGATGCCGAAGGCCATGTACCACAGCGAGTTGCGTCGCGCGTAGTCGAAGAGCTGTTCGCTACGGATGAATGCGAGGGAGTGCTCGCCCGTCAGCCGGTCTATCGCCATGTGAGCGCCCCCTCCTTCCATGCGTACAGAAGGCCGAGGACGAGCACGCCGACGAAGACGAACATCTCCAGGACGATCACAATCCCGAGATCCGGATCGCTGAAGATGACCGCCCAGGGGTAGAGGAAGACCGTCTCGATGTCGAACACGACGAAAAGCAGCGCGTATACGTAGTAGCCGATTCGGAACTGCACCCACGGCGGACCCACGGGATCGCTCCCGCACTCGTATATCTGCGCCTTGCGCTCTGAGGGCTTCGACGGACTCAAGACGTTGGAAACGCCGACGGTTGCGCCGACAAACAACGCCCCGAGCACGACAAAGCCTGCGAGTATCGCGTAGTCGAGGTTCATCGGACTCCGGTGATGCTCTGCTCGCCTCTAGTGCGCACCCCGCTGGCACGCCCTGTTGCAGGATACGACAACGCCCGCTGAGTCGGGAGGCTTGCGCCATCCCGGCCCGTGGGCGTCAAGTTGAGAAAAGGTAACACAAGTTACAATCTCGCTCAACCGAGGCGCGAATCCGGAGGCAACAAAGAGGGCGGCCCCGTGGGGCCGCCCTTGATCTCTATGGAGCCGACGAGCGGATTCGAACCGCTGACCTGCGCATTACGAGTGCGCTGCTCTACCAGCTGAGCTACGTCGGCATCGTGCTACGTGCTTCCACCGCCGGACTCGCCAGATGCACCCGACGACGGGCGCCTGCGGCGCCTCCGCCTTCTTCCTGAAGACTTCGATGCCGAATCCGCCTCTGGCTTGCCGCTATCCTTCGCCGGCTGTTTGCCGCTATCCTTCGCCGGCTGTTTGCCGCTATCCTTCGCCGGCTGCTTGCCGCTGTCTCTCTTCGGCCTCTTGCCGC
>JAENZW010000105.1:0-2124 GCA_016841065.1 Actinomycetota bacterium | reverse complement strand
TTGCCGCTATCCTTCGCCGGCTGCTTGCCGCTGTCTCTCTTCGGCCTCTTGCCGCTATCCTTCGCCGGCTGCCTGCCACCGTCCTTCGCGGGTGGCTGCCCGGACTTCGGGCGAGAACGCCGTCTGCCGCCCTTCCGATCTTCGGCAGGCTTCTCCTGCACGGGCGCGGGTGGTTCAACCGGCAAGAAACCCGGATCCAGCGCCTCGAGCGCTTCGCGTTTGACAACGCACGGGCATCCCGTACCCTTCGAACACTCGAAGGACTCGAGCGGAACCTGCATCGACCCGCCCCCTTCGAGCCTGAGCGTCACCATCTCGCGGGGCGTATTCAGCTCGACGACCTTCCCCAGACCCGAGGGAGTCTCAACTATTGCGCCGCGCTTCGGCGCACGCGACTTGAAGTCCTTGTACGCCTCGTACTCATAGCGGAGACAGCACATGAGTCTGCCGCAGAGCCCGCTGATTTTCAAGGGGTTTAGGGGCAGGTCTTGCTCCTTGGCCATTCTGATCGACACCGGGTGGAACTCACCCGGGAATCGAACACAACATAGCTGCTCGCCACAGTGACCGAGACCGCCGACCATGCGGGCCTCATCGCGAACGCCTATCTGCCGCATGTCGACACGGACCTTGAGGCGACTCGCCAGATCCCGCACCAGCGTGCGGAAGTCCACTCGCTCTTCTGCCGAGAAGTAGAAGATGACCTTGTCGCCGTCGAACAGGTACTCGACGGCTGCGGGCTTCATCTCGAGTCCGTGCTCGCGGGTGAGTTCGCGGAAGACCCGCATCCCATCAGACTCCAGCACGCCGAGCTCTTCGGCATGCCGAATGTCATCCTCCGTGGCAACACGCAGGATCGGCTTCAACGCCGCGGGGAGGGCAGACGGCTCGATATCGTGCGCCGGCATGGCCAGCAGGCCGATCTCAGTCCCGCGTTCTGTCTCAACTATGACCGGGTCGCCCTCGGCGGGCGCCGTTTCTCTTGGATCGAAGTACAGGATCTTTGGGGCAAACCTGAGCCTGACTCCCACTACCGTGGGCACGTAAGGACCTCCTGGATGTCGAACAGCATGGCCTCGACGGCCAACTGGGGATTCACATTATACGAGATGCGCTGTCGTGCCAGCCGAACCGCCTCCAAAGCCTTGAGCGCAGCCCGGGGAGTGATGATGGCACCGACCTCTTCCATCGCGTCACGGGTGTCTTCGTTGGCAACCGCTTCGTTGACGCCCTGAGAGACTGCGAAGCAGTCCCTCAGCCAACTCTCGGCAACGTTGAGCACCTCGAGAACCGACTCCCTTTCCCGGGATGTGAGCTGTCGCTTGTGCCGCGTCTGGAGTGCTGTGCCCGCGCCGCCTCTCAAGAACTGAGCGGCTGACTCGGTCTCTTCGGCCTGAAGCGTCTTCAGCTCGTCGAGCGGCGCACGAACCAGAGCGATGAGACCCTTCGCCGACACTAGCACGTCGTGGCCATCCATAACGGATAGATCCTTGAGTATCGAGAGCGTCCGACCGCGAACGTCGCGCCGCACCCCCGACGCGAGGAACTCGACGGCTCTCGTCAAGACGCCGCCCGTCGCCGCGAGAGCACCGCGGGCCTCTTCGGGCCGGGCACCCGTCTTCTCGACCACGAGCCGCTCTGCGTGCGACGGAGCGATGCGCCGAAAACGCACGATGTGGCATCGAGACGCGACTGTCGGCAGCACGGAGTCGTACGAAACGGCCAGCAGCACGATCGTCGCGTATGGCGGTGGCTCCTCGAGGGTCTTCAGGAGCGCGTTGGCTGCATTTGCCGAACCCGAACCGAGCAGGTCAGCCTGGTCGATGATGTACAGCTTGTGCGCGCCTTCCGTCGGCGCAAGACTCACGTCGCGAATGAGGGGCCTGATCTGCTCCTCCATGAGGAAGCCACTGACACCTTCAGGTTCCACGACTCGCACGTCGGGATGGAAGCCGCGACGAATCCGATAGCAGGTCCCGCAGGCTCCGCAGCCGCCGTCGTCGCACATCAGCGCGCAGCCGAACGCCCGGGCGGCAGTCTTCTTGCCAGCGCCCGGTGGCCCGACGAACAGGTATGCGTGCGAGGCCTGGCCAGCATCCACGGCTGCCCGAAGGTACGAAACCG
>JAENZW010000104.1 GCA_016841065.1 Actinomycetota bacterium | reverse complement strand
GTCCCCGCCGTCTTCGACAGAAGCGCGTGCATCGCGACGCAGGCGCCGCACTTCGGCATGAAGCCTGTACACGCTCCCGCGAATCTCGAGCAGCTGCATCGCCACCATCGCGAAGCTCAACGCGATGGCACCGCCGAGGAACAGCAGAACCATCAGGGTCATCAAGGGTCGCTCGGGATTGAGATTCCCCTGCAAGAAGACGATGAATAGGTAGACGGCCAGCGCGATACTCGCCAGCACGAGCACAAGACCGAACATCGCGTAGAGCCACACCGGACGCTGGAGAACGCTGAAGATGAGATGGCTTTCGATAGTGCGGCGCGGCCGGAACTTGGAGCTGCCCTTCGTGCGCGCCGCCAGCGTAGCAGGCATCTCTACCACGGTGTAGCCGAGGGTCAGCGCCTTGGAGAGGATCTCCAGGTGGATCTCCTTGTCATCCGACTGCAGGTCGATCGACTTGAGCACTTCTGTTCGGTATGCGCGGCACACGCTTGTTGACGTGTGGATCCGGCCCCCGTACGCCCAGCGCAGGATGACGTTGCCGCCCCGCGATAGAAACGCGCGCATGAACGGCACGTTGACGATCTTCCCGCCGGGCATCCACTGCGAGCCGAGGACGACATCGACCTCGGGGTCGTCCATGATGATGCGCACCATCCGCACCGCGTGATCGGCCGAGTAGCTGAGATCCGCATCCAGCGACGATAGGTAGGTCCCGGTCGCGGCGTTGAAGCCCTGCCGAAGCGCATACCCGCGTCCGCGATTCACTCGATACGAGACCGGTCGGATGCGCGGATCGGCGGCGGCGAGGCGCATGAGCACGTCGTGGGTCGCGTCGGTGCTACCGTCGTTCACCGGGATGAGCTCGTAGGTCCATCCCTCCGCGCTGAGGACCTCATCCAGCGCCGCCAGAGTCCGCGATGCGTTCTCCTCCTCGTTGTGCATGGGGATCACGATCGACACGAGCGGAGTCATGCATCCTCCTCGGTTTGCCGAAGAACGGCTGCGGGAATGCGGTGCGAGCATCTGGCACGAGTATACGTGTTCGCAGGACACCTGGGCTCGGCATTGCAGCTTGCCTCACGCCGAGTGCGGAGAGCAGAATCAGGGCAAGCCCGATCGGCAAGGGAGCTACTCATGCGGTCATTCGCGTCTCGCTTCGGAACCACACTGCTTCTCGCCGGACTCCTCCTCACTCTCACGCCGATGGCGGCGACTGCATCCGTGTCGTGGTCCGAAGACACTCTCGACGGGATAGACTTCCCCGCCGACTTCCTCGACTACCACCCCAGGACCGACGGCCGCTACGTGGTCTGGGCGAGCGAGACGGGAAACGCGAGCTACGACACCGAGATCTACAGGTGGGACTCGGTCGACCGGGGCACCTGGAACCTCACGATCGAAGACGACGACCAGTTCGACCCCGACATCTCGGGCGGCATGATCGTCTACGTCGATCGTGATTCAGGCAGTGGCCGAAGAACCCTGCGCTGGTACGACAGCGCCACGAACGTCGAGGGAGAGCTCACGGGCGGACCGTTCCATCAGAACTACCCGTCGATCGATGGCGACATCGTGGTCTTCGAAGGCGATGAGGGGGGCGGGATCCACGACCTCTACGTCGTCGACCTTTCTGCAACCGTGCCGGCCGCGGTCAACATCACGAACACTCCCGGCTCGAGCGAGACATATCCCTCGGTCGAGGGGAATCGCGTCGTCTTCCACACGACCGAGGACGGCGGAGATGTGTTCTCCTGCAACCTCGACGGCTCCAACCGCGTGAAGCGGTCGCTGGACAACGTCATGAACCCTATTTTCGAGGGCTCCAGCGAGATGGCGAATATCGACGGGGGAATCGCCGTCTGGCAGACCTGGAACGCCCTGGGTGACACCGATTACGAGGTCTACTACTACGACTTCAATCGCGGATTCGGCGGGAGACTCACCGAGAATGCAGACGGCGACAACTACCCTCGAATCGGGGACGGCACGGTCGCCTGGATCGCGGGAGGCGGCGGAATCGCAGGCTGCGTGCGAACCTACGAATTCGCGTCAGACACCTACTCCTGGATCAGCCCCGGCTCCATGTGGATGAACAATCCCCCGTGGTCGACGATCGATGTCGCCGGAGGCCGGCTCGCGTGGAACGACGCGCGGAGCTCCCGGGTGGACGTTCGCACGGCCAAGCGGCGCTGCGTGGCCGAGCGAATCCCATCGTCTTCTACCGACCGCTTCGGCACGGCGGCCGCCATGGCTCGAACGTCGCATGAAGACGAGAACGGGGAGTGGCACAGCGTCAACACCGCGATCGTGGCGTCGGGGGACGACCGCGCTGCCGCCGATCCGCTCGCGGCAGCCGGACTGTGCTGGGCGTACGATGCGCCCCTCTTGCTCACGAGTGCGAAGTACACCCCACAGAGCACCCTGGCCGTTCTTGCAGACATCAAGCACGACAACCCCGCCCTCGAGGTGATCGTTGTCGGCGGTGCGACATCGGTGCCGCAGGCACGTGTCTCAGAACTCGAGGCCGCGGTTGGCGTCGGCAAGGTCAAACGGTTGCTGGCGACCGGCAGTCGCTACGACATGGCGGTCAAGATCTCGCAAACCATGCGCACACAGCGCCCTGCCGAAGTTGGCCCGCAGATCCTGTTCGCCAACGGAGCCGACCCTGATAAGTTCTTCGACGCACTGGCACTGTCGGCAATCTCGCGCGGTCGCGGCGCACCGATTCTCCTGGTCTCGAAGGACAAGGTGCCCGCGCAGACCGCTCAGGAAGCCGACCTGCTTGTCTCGACGATCCTTGCCAACCAGGCAGTCCCGGCATTCAAGATCATCGGCGGCGGCCCGAACACCGTTTCGGAGGCGGTGCGCGCACAACTTGGGGTGTCACCTAGCTGGCGCTGGTACGGCCAGAACAGGTACGCCACCGCCCGCGTTATCGCAGAGAAGGCCATAGCCGCCTATTGGGCGAAACCCGCATACGTGGCGATCGCCGCGAAGGTGCCCGACGCGCTGGCCGGCGGCGCAATGATCGGCCGGAACGGCGGCGTTCTGCTCGTGACGAAGGGCGATTCGCTCAGCACGGATACGTCGTACTCCCTCTTCCAGAACCGCTGGAAGGCTTTGGACTGCTACGTCCTGGGCGGGCCGATGAGTGTCACGGCAGGCACGTTCAACGCCGTTCAAGCTCAACTGAACAAGTAGCCCCGGCTGCTCGAACTCGGCATCGGGTTTGCATAAACAAGCTCGAGGTGTTTGGCGCCGGGATGGGACTTGGAAAGCATCTTGCGTGACACTCGATGCCGAATCGGTCCGTCGCGCATATTCTCGCCCCTGACCTGCGTGTTCGTGGTATAGTGTGAGGTTGAGTCGAGCGCGAAGAGCGGGTCGGCCCTGTTGAGGTGCGCTCAGACAACGAGAAGGGCTTGCTGGATGACGGCACGTATCAGAGATGCCGCAAGGCGCGGGGGTGTGCTCACCCTCATTCTCGTGATGCTTCTCGCCGTCCCGGCGATCGCCGCGCCGGAACCCACATCGACGCCCGAACCGACCCGACAGCCTCCTGCACCGGCCGAAGAACCGATTACCGTCCCCGTGGACGAGCCCACCAAGGAGTTCCGCGATGAACTCGCGCGCCGACAGGCGCGTCTCGACGAGTTCATGGCCCAGCTAGACGCCCTCGATCGCGAGCTCTCCATGGCTGCGGAGCAGTACAACGCCGCGGTCGAACAGCTCGAGCACACGCGTTCGCGACTCAATGAGACCGAGGGCGACTTGAACCAGGCAACCGAAGCCTACGAGTTCCAGGTCGCCCTGCTCAACGAGCGGGCGAGCGCGATCTATCGGGACGGACCTCTCGGCACGTGGGAGATGCTGCTCGACTCGAAGTCGCTAGCCGATTTCGTCGCCCGGCTGAAGTTCCTCAACACGATCGGCGTTGCCGATGCAGAAGTCGCCCAGGCACTCCGAAGCCAGAAGGCCTTCATCGAGCAGAAGGCGGAAGACCTCCGCAGCGCGGAAATGCAAGCCGCATCGCTCGAATTCGACCTGAAGGCGCGACAGATCGAGGTCATGCTTCGAATCCAGGACCGTCAGAAGCTTCTCGCCGGGGCCCAGCAGGACATCCTCGACCTACTCGCCGAGCAGGCCGAACGCCGCAAGTCAGAGGAAGCACAGCTCCTGAGTGAGATCCTCGCCGGCGCCGACCAGGCAGGCATCGTTGTGGAGCCTGGCGGGCTCGTGGAGACCGCGCTCGCCTATCACGGCGTCCCCTATCTGTGGGGAGGCGCCACGCCCGCAGGCTTCGACTGCTCGGGCTTCATCCTCTACATCTTCGCCCAACACGGCGTGTCGCTGCCGCACTACTCGGGCAGCCAGTTCCTCACGGGCGAGAAGGTGGTTCCCGCAGCCCTCGCTCCGGGCGACGTCGTGTTCTTCGGCTCACCCGTCCATCATGTCGGGATGTACGTCGGAGGCGGGTACTTCATCCATGCACCACGCACCGGCGACTACGTGAAGCTCTCCCCACTCGCCGACCGCGGTGACTATGCTGGCGCACGCCGCTACGCATGGGCTCCCCGTTTCGGACCACCGGCGGGGCTCGGCGTCGAGCAGCCTATGGGACCACCCGCGCCGTAGGCTGGAGCCGCCGCATCGTGGATCACGCGACAGTGCCTCACCTATGCTCCGAGATCGGAGACGGCGCCTCTCGCTGCCGCAGACCACATTCTGTTATGGTCGCACCGAGGGGTGCGCGTCGCCTCCTCGCCAGCTCGGACGGCGAATCTGGCTGCGCGCACTGAATGGAGGGGGATCATGAGGGAGATCGTCGAGGCGGCGCTCGAAGCGGCGCTGCTCGGTGGTGCCTCGTACGCCGACGCACGAATCGTCGAAACAGCCGACCAGGGCGTCACCGTCTCTAACGGACGTGTCGAGGGCGTCGAGTCGTCTGTGTCGATCGGAATCGGCGTGCGCGTTCTCGCCGACGGCGCCTGGGGGTTCGCGTCGACGGCAGACATGACGCTCGACGGAGCGGCGCGCGTCGCGAAGCAGGCGACGTCCATCGCACGGGCATCGCGTATTGTGGCCGGACCCATCGTCGAACTCTCTGGACTCGCGCCGGCAATCGCCGCGTGGAGCGGTCCCTGCCGGCGCGATCCGTTCGAGGTGAGCGTCGAAGACAAGGTCTCTCTGCTCCTCACGGCCGACGAAGCACTTCGCGGTGAGCCCGCGGTCAAGATCACCAAGGGCAACCTCGGGTTCCACAAGGTACACAAGTACTTCGGAAGCACGGATGGCAGCTACATCGAGCAAGACTACGTCGAATCCGGCGGCGGCATCGCCGCCTATGCGATCGACGGAGACGAGGTCATGCCTCGCAGCTACCCGAACTCGCACGGCGGACAGTGGGTACAAGGCGGTTTCGAGGTCATCGAGTCGTTCGACCTCATCGGTCATGCTCCGCGCGTAGCCGAAGAGGCGGCCGCTCTCATCGGCGCAGCCCCATGCCCATCGCGAGAGCTCGATCTCATCATCGATTCAAGTCAACTCGCACTCCAGGTGCACGAGTCGGTGGGTCATCCCACGGAGCTCGATCGCGTTCTCGGCGACGAAGCCGCGTTCGCGGGAACGTCCTTCCTGAACCTCGATGACCTGGGGGTCCTACGCTACGGCTCCGACCACGTAAGCGTCACCGCAGACGCAACCGTCCCGGGATCCCTGGGTTCCTTCGGCTATGACGACGAGGGCGTGCCTGCCCAGCGTGATTTCCTGATTCGCGAGGGACTGTTCACGGGCTTCCTCACGTCGCGCGAATCGGCGCTGTCGATCGGCCGAACGAGCAACGGCTGCATGCGCGCGGATGGATGGAACCGTGTTCCGTTGATCCGCATGACCACGATATCGCTCGAGCCCGGCGACTGGTCCATCGACGACCTTGTCGCCGACACCGAAGACGGACTCTACGTGCAGACCAACAACTCGTGGTCGATCGACGATCGCCGGCTGAACTTCCAGTTCGCATGCGAGATCGGGTGGGAGATCAAGAACGGCAAGCTCGGGCGCATGGTCAAGAACCCGAACTACACGGGTATCACTCCACAGTTCTGGAACGCGTGCGATGCGGTTTGTTCGGCTGACGACTGGAAGGTGTGGGGCGTGCCGAACTGCGGAAAGGGCGAACCGATGCAGGTCGCTCATGTCGCCCACGGTGCCGCCCCCGCCCGTTTCAGGGGTGTGCAAGTGGGGGTGGGACGATGACATCCAACGTACGTGCAGCTCAGGAACTCGCCGCCCGGGCTGTCGCGATGACCGCAGCGGATGCAGCGGAGGCCCTGGTGATGAGCGGCTCGACTGCGCTCACGCGATTCGCGGACAACCGCATCCACCAGAACGTCGCCGAAGAGAACGTCGGCGTTGCCGTGCGTGCCGTAATCGGGACGCGCACCGGCGTGGCGGCCACGAACCGAGTCGACGACGAGGGTCTGCGGGACTGTTGCGACGCGGCCGTTCGCGCCGCCGAAGCGGCACCGGAGGATCCGGCCTTCCCGGGACTCCCCGATGCGCGGCCGGCCGAGATGATCGACCGCACCACTGACGCCACGAACGCCTTCGGCCCTGAACCGAGGGCGCG
>JAENZW010000103.1 GCA_016841065.1 Actinomycetota bacterium | reverse complement strand
CCAGAGCCATCTGCGCCTCTGCCTGCGCAAGCCCGGTCCTGGCCTGAAGAACGGCCGACTCAAATGGCACCGTGTCCATGCGGGCAAGCACGGTGCCGGCCGACACCTTCTGGCCATCCTCGACCTCGACGCTCGTGAGCGTGCCGACCGACGGCGGATATACGTCGGCGCTGACCCCCGCGTCCACTCGCCCGGATGCGGTCACCGTTACAGCAAGATCCTCTTGTTCGACTGCGGCGACCTCGATCTTCGGCCCCGGCGCGTTGACTCGCAACGCGATCACCCCGGCAATGCCGGCGACCACGAGCAGTGCGACAACGGCAAGGATGATCTTCGTTCTCGACGACACCGCGCCTCCTCGGATCGTGCCTTTCATCGCAGTCGAAAACGGCCGCGATATTCACTCAACCCATACTGTCATACCCCACGGCCACGCTGGAGATGCCAATCACCCGTACCGCTAGAGCGAGATCGATCCTGCGCATCCTGCGCGAAACCGTTCCTCATCCCCGTCCAGCAGCTCGAGGATCTCGGTCGGGAGCCGCAAGGCGAAATCGGGCCCGGGTTCCAGGACCTCCTCGGCAGGGAATGCCCCCCACAGCGCTGCCACGGCGACTGCTCCGCCGCTGATCGCAGCCCGCATGTCGTAGGGGCTGTCGCCGACGTATCCGCACTCATCGAGTGGCACGCCAAGCAGCTCGGCGGCGCGAAAGAGCGGGTCCGGTTCGGGTTTGTGCTTCTCGGTGTCATCCGCCGTGACCACAACGGAGACGTACTTCTCTATGCCGAAGAGTCCGATACCGCGAACTGCCACGTTCCGACTCTTGGACGTGACGATCCCCATGGGCATCCCCCGGGCCGACAGATCGGCGAGAACCTCCTCGACGCCCGGATACTCGGCGATGAGCTCGTCGTGTATCCCCCAGTTGTGAGCCCGATATGCGCTCGCGAGCTCGTCAGCGTGGGGCGCCGAGATCGCCCGCATCTGCGTGCCAAGCGGTACCCCCACGCCTCGCATAAGCACGTCATCCGGTGGCGTGTGACCGAGGACGGTGTGGGTTGCGTGACGCATCGACGCGAGAATCAGCGCGATCGTGTCGATGAGTGTGCCATCCAGGTCGAAGAGAAGCGCCCGAATCTCCCGGGCGCTCCGTGTCTTCATTGTGGGCTGACCTGCGCTCACGCGTGCCGCCCCTTCCTACTCCTCTTCATCGACGCCCTCGAACTCCTCGCTCACGAGCGCTTCCGCAGCCGCTTCGCGATCATCGACTGCCGGGGATGCCTCGGCGCCGTCTTCAAGGAGTTGGCCCTGCCCCTCGGGCACTGGTGCTGCGGCCTTCTTGCGCTTGCCGGCCGCGACGCGAGCAATCGCCGACACGCAGTCGGCATGCGAGACGTTCATCACCTTCACGCCCTGAGTCGAGCGACCCAGCTTCGAGATATCGTTCGCTTTCACCCGGATTACCACGCCCTCCTGCGAGATCAGCATCAGCTCGTGCTGCGGCAGGACTATCTTCATCCCGGCGAGCGGACCCTTCTTCTCGGTGACCTGGATCGTCTTGACACCCATGCCGCCTCGGCGCTGTTCGGGATACTCCTCCACTGTGGTTCGCTTGCCGTAGCCGCGCTGGGTCACGACGAACAGCTCCGCGTCGGCGGGTGCGATTTCCATGCCAAGGACCGATTGGCCCTCCTTGAGAGCCATGCCCTTCACGCCCATCGTGTCCCGGCCCATCGGGCGGGCGTCGCTCTCGTCCCACTTGATGGCCTTGCCCGCGTCCGAAACCATCATGACCTTCTCGCCGGGCTTCACCCGCCGCACTGCGATCAGCTCATCGTTGTCGCGCAGGTTGATGGCAATGATGCCGTCTCTGCGTGAGCGGTCGTAGGCCTGCATCGCCGTCTTCTTGACCATGCCGTGCCTGGTCGCAAACAGCAGGTAGTCGTCCGCGCCGAACTCGCGCGTCGTGATAGCCGCGGCGATCTTCTCGTCCTGGGCAAACGGCAGCAGGTTGACCGCCGCCGTGCCGCGCGCATGGCGCGACCCGACCGGAAGTTCGTGGACTTTCAGGCGGTAGACCTTGCCCTTCGTGGAGAAGAACAGCACGTAGTCGTGCGTTGAGCTGATGAACAGCTGTTCGACGAAGTCGTTCTCCTTGAGATTCACGCCCGCCACACCCTTGCCGCCGCGCTTCTGTTGACGGTAGGTAGCCACCGGCAGTCGCTTCACATAGCCGGCCTTCGTGATTGTAACGACCATGTCCTCTTCGGCGATAAGGTCCTCGACATCCAGGTCTCGCGCCTCCGAGGTGATCTCGGTGCGACGAGGGTCGGCGAACTTCGCCCGCACCTCCGCGAGCTCGTCCTTGATCAGCTGAAGGACGAGGCCCACGTCACCCAACACCTTCTTGTACCATGCGATCTTCTCGTGCAGCTCGGTGAGCTCTTCCTCGATCTTGTGACGCTCGAGACCGGTCAGGCGGCGCAGGCGCATCTCGAGGATTGCGTCCGTCTGCGCCTCAGACAGCCCGAAGCGTTCGATCAGGCGCGACTTCGCCTCGACGTCATCATCGCTCGATCGGATGATCTGAATGACTTCGTCGATGTGGTCCAGAGCGATGACGTAGCCCTCGAGGATATGCGCGCGTTCTTCGGCCTTGCGCAGCTCGTACTGAGTCCGACGGGTGACGACTTCCTTCTGGTGCTCGACATAGTACTTGAGCATCTCGGGAAGCGTGAGCGTCCTGGGCACGCCATCGACGAGCGCAAGCATGTTCGCGCCGAAGCCGGTCTGCAGGGGCGTGTGCTTGAACAGCTTGTTGAGTACGACCTGCGGCACACAGGTCGTCTTGAGCTCGATGACGATTCGCATGCCCTTGCGGTCGGATTCGTCGCGCAGGTCCGATATCTCGGTGAGCTTCTTCTCGCGCACCAGCTCCGCAATCTTGGTCACGAGCTTCGACTTGTTCACCGTGTACGGTATCTCGGAGATGATGATGCGCGTCCGGCCCGTCGAGGTCTGCTCGATGTGCGCTTTGCCGCGCAGCTTGATCGAGCCGCGCCCCGTCTCGTAGGCATCGCGGATCCCCTCGCGTCCCATGATCATGCCGCCGGTCGGGAAGTCCGGCCCGGGTATGACCTGCTGGAGTTCGGGGACTGTGACGTCGGGGTTGTCGATGATCATCATGACCGCGTCGATGGTCTCGCCCAGGTTGTGCGGCGGGATGTTCGTCGCCATGCCGACCGCGATTCCCGAAGAACCGTTGACGAGAAGGTTCGGGTAGCGGCTGGGCAGGACAAGCGGCTCCTCGAGCGATTCGTCATAGTTCGGACCGAAGTCCACCGTCTCCTTGTCGAGATCCCGCAGCAGTTCCGCGGCGACTTTGTGGAGGCGCGCCTCGGTGTAGCGCATGGCCGCGGCAGAGTCTCCGTCCACGGAGCCGAAGTTGCCGTGTCCGTCGACGAGGGGCACTCGCATCGCGAAGTCCTGTGCCATGCGCACCATCGTGTCGTAGACAGCCACATCTCCATGCGGGTGGTACTTGCCGATGACCTCTCCGACCGTCCACGCCGACTTCTTGTACGCCCTTCCCGGAGTCAGCCCTGACTCGTTCATGGCGTACAGGATCCGTCTGTGCACGGGTTTCAGGCCGTCGCGCACGTCCGGCAGGGCTCGCGCGACGATGACGCTCATCGAGTACTCAAGGAAGCTCGACCTCAGCTCCTCCTGGATATCGATGGGGAGAACCGTCGACTCGGTCATCTCTTCAGCCACTTACTGCACTCCTCGCTGTTGGTACACCTGATAGCCCAGCCATCCACTCAGACCGATGAACCCCGCGCCGAAGATCAGGAACGCGAGTGACACGAGTCCCGCGAGCATTCGCTGCTCCGCTTCTATCCGAGTCACCTTCACCAGGGCAACCATGCCCCACAGAATCATCACCGTCCCGACTATCAGCAGAAAGACCGCCACGGCTACCCGCAGCTGCCAACCCGCTTGACGTGCCGAAGGCTCTTCGGCACGAAGCTCGAACATCATGGTGTCGAGCCGCTCCTCGTCTATCCCAGCAATCTCGCTCCCGCCAGACGCGCCCGGCGTCGGCGCGGTGTCAAATGCACCCAAAGGCGGCGCGTCAAGAACCACTTCCCCGGGGGGGAGACTCCCCGCGTCCGCACCTTCCGGAACAGGCTCCTCTTCGGCCCGGCTCCGCTTCAGTTCATCGAACTTGTCCCGTTCCCACGGAGGCGGCTCGAACTGTCTCGCCTGTCTCCTCTGGGCTCCCTGGTCGGTCACACCCGCCGTCTCTCCGCTAGATGTCCAGGAACCGGACGTCTCTGGCGTGACGCTGGATGAATTCCTTGCGCGGCTCCACGTTGTCGCCCATCAAGTCCACAAACGACTTCTCGGCACCAAGCGCGTCGTCCACCGTCACTTGCAGCAGTGTCCTCGTCCCCGGATCCATCGTCGTGTCCCACAGCTGTTCGGGATTCATCTCACCGAGGCCCTTGTAGCGCTGAATGGTCGGCTTCGAGCCCTCCGGCATCTGAGCGAGAACCTGTTGCAGCTGGCGGTCGGTATAGGCGTACTCGTGCTTCTTGCCACGCGCGACCTTGTAGAGCGGTGGTTGTGCGATGTACACGTATCCGGCCTCGATCATCTCCCGCATGTAGCGGTAGAAGAACGTCAGAATCAGACAGCGGATGTGAGCCCCGTCCACGTCGGCGTCGGTCATGATGATCGCTTTGTGATATCTCGCCTGCGTCAGATCGAACTCTTCGGCGATGCTCGTGCCGAGGGCTGTGATCATCGCCTGAATCTCGTCGGAGTTCAGCGCTCTGTTGATACCCGCCTTCTCGACGTTGAGGATCTTGCCTTTGAGCGGCAAGATCGCCTGGAACGACCGGTCTCGGGCCTGCTTGGCCGAACCGCCGGCGGAGTCGCCCTCGACGAGGAATATTTCCGTGAGCTCCGGCTCACGGATCGAACAGTCGGCGAGTTTGCCCGGCAGCGTCGATGACTCCAGAAGCCCCTTCCGGCGCGTGAGTTCGCGGGCCTTGCGCGCCGCCGCACGCGCTTTCGCGGCCTGAGTCGACTTGCCTACGATCGAACGGGCAGGCTTGGGGTGCTCTTCGAGATACTCGGCCAACGCCTGCATCACGGTGGACTGAACGAATCCGCGCATCTCCGTGTTGCCGAGCTTCGTCTTGGTCTGCCCTTCGAACTGTGGCTCTCTGAGCTTGACTGAGATGACGGCGACGAGTCCCTCGCGGATGTCCTCCCCGGAGAGGTTGTCATCCTTCTCCTTCAGAAGCCCCTGCCTGCGGGCGTAATCGTTGACCGTACGGGTGAGTGCGTTCTTGAATCCCTCGAGGTGCGTGCCGCCCTCGTGGGTGTTTATGTTGTTCGCAAACGCGAGGACGGAGTCCGAGTACCCCGTGTTCCATTGCATGGCTATCTCGACCGCACCCTCTTCTCCCTCGGCCTCAAGCGAGACGACCTTGTGGTGGATCGTCTCTTTGCCCTCGTTGATGTACTTGACGAAATCGACAATGCCGCCCGCGTATCGGAACTCTTCGCGGCGGGGCTCGAGCTCACGCTCGTCTAGAAGCGTGATCTTCAGGTTCTTGTTCAGGAACGCAGTCTCGCGCATGCGCGTGGCCAAGGTGTCGTAGTCGAATTGAATCGTCTCGAATATATCGGGGTCCGGCCAGAAGGTGATTGTCGTTCCAGTCGCCTTTGATGTTCCGCTCTTGGTCAGGGGACCTGTTGGGCGACCGCGCTCGTACGTCTGCTTCCAGAGCTTGCCGTGAAGCTTGACTTCCACGTCGAGCTTCTCGGATAGAGCGTTGACGACCGAGACTCCGACGCCATGAAGGCCACCCGAGACCTTGTAGCCCTCGCCCCCGAACTTGCCGCCGGCATGAAGCACCGTGAGCACGACCTCCACGGCCGGCTTGCGATACTTGGGAACGTTGTCCACCGGTATCCCGCGCCCGTTGTCGACGACGGTCACCGAGTTGTCGGCGTGAACGGTTATCTCGACCGCCGTGCAGTACCCGGCAAGGGCCTCGTCGACGGAGTTGTCCACGACCTCGTAGACCAGGTGGTGCAGCCCTTTGGGTCCTGTCGAGCCGATATACATGCTGGGACGTTTGCGAACGGCCTCGAGTCCCTCGAGAACCTGGATGTCTTTGGCAGAATACGTACCTTGGGCCACAACAACTCCTTCGCGGATCGGTTCCGCCGGGAAGATCGGATTTGGAGGGGACCACAACATATCGTGGTCGCAGCCCCCATTTTATCACAACAGCTAGGGTAATCGGCCCAAATTGCAGCCTCAGAGGCTCTCAGCTCCGCCCTGCGGGCCGTTGGGTTCGCGGATACCCTTTTTCCATTGAAGGTCCTTCGTGATCGCCCTGAACGCCGCGGCCCGGAGTTCGGCGCTTTCGATCGTTGCCACGGTCGCCCGGACTGTCGCGATTTCGTCTTCGGAAAGCGCCACCGGTTCTACGCGAGGGCCCCCGTATCTTGTGGCGGCGGCCGCTTCGGCGGCCTCACGCGCCCGCACGCGCTCCACCTCGCGGGTCACAGTGAAGCGTATCCCCTTTAACGGAGTCCCACCGTCCTCCATCTCCAGTCTTTCGCGAAGCTCTTCGGCCATCATGCCGAGCTCCGCAGCCCAGGCGGGTGAATCGACGCCGACCAACATCTCGTTGTCGCGCACTCCGAGGACCGTTGTGTGTTTGGCTATCTCCGCGCCGACGATCGCACTCCAGGCCGCGGAGCTCCGCAGACCGCTTCCTTGCCCGCGCCCACCGAGCTTGTCCCCTCGCCGTCGCAGCTCGTCACCCAGCGC
>JAENZW010000102.1 GCA_016841065.1 Actinomycetota bacterium | reverse complement strand
TTGGTAGCGGGGACAGGATTTGAACCTGCGACCTTCGGGTTATGAGCCCGACGAGCTACCAGACTGCTCCACCCCGCAATGTCGCGCACCTGAGGTGCGGGTAATCAAGATAGCATCGGAGTGGGTGCTTCGCAACCCGCAACTGGACCCCGCAGCCGGCCTACGAGGAGTCTCGGGTGAGCTTGGTCCCTCGTTCGATTGCGTCGGCTAGCGTCTTCGACGCGAGGTAGGCACCGATCGTGTCGTCGAGCTCCAGCCACACGCCATGGTGGATCGGGCACGATGGCTTGCGTCGACACACGTGGTCCTCGTGCGTGCACAGTGACAACGTTGGTCGCTCTCCCACCGCTTCGAATATGTCCAGAATCGTGATCTCGTCTGCGGGACGCGCCAATTCCATGCCCCCGCGCGGTCCGCGGCGAGACAGTAGGAGTCCCGCGTGAACGAGATCGTTGGCAATCTGACGCGCGAAGTCGTACGGGACGTCACCGATTTCGGCGAGGTACTGCACGGTTGCCCGCTGGCCGAAACCAACCCGGGCCGCCTCGTACATCAGGCGGATGCCATAGTCCGTGCGCCATTGTATTGGCATGCTCGTGTCCTCGAGTCGCCCGAATATCCCCTGAACAGTGTATCGGTTTCCTACCTCAGAACGTGAGTCACATTTCGCCGATGCGAACGAGTCTCCTGCCAGCTCTAGGCGAGATGACCGCTCGTCCCCCGATTGTGCCCTTCGTCACACGTTGGTCGTCCATATGCTACCGCTGGGCGCGCACGCACTGCCATATACTTATGCGGAGTGTGAGTCGGCCGATAACATATTCGAAAGTCGACGGGCTGTCATCGGTGGTCGCCATGCCGGTGTGGGTATCGAATCAGGGCCGTGCGACGGGTCTTGAAGACGGTTCGCGACAGGCGACGAGCCGACGCGGTTCGGATAGAGTAGTGCACGAGACGCAGCCCTCGACGTGACCGTGGACCGAGTAGGCCGGGTTCGACGAATCTTGGCGAACGAATCACGCCTACTGCACGACCGACGATGTCGAGGGCAGACGAGAGATTGATGCGCCAGGAACTCCCTAGAAATCGCAAGGACGAGCCGCAGGTGGCGTACCGCGCCGCTCGCGTCGTACAACGCACATTTCTGGTTGTCGCCATCGTGATCTCCTTCCTCCCTATCACGCTGAAGCCGTCCGAGTCGATGGCGCTGACCTCGGCCACGATCACCATCGATGGCAACTTCGACGACTGGGTCGGCGTGAGAGCCGACCCCGACAACGTGGCGTTCGACACGCAGGTTCCGGATGACCCAGACTGGCCAGGCCAGCCCGACCGCGACCTGTTCTATGTGAACTCGACCTTCGATGACGACTACCTGTACTTCTGCTGGCGGCGGACCGCCGGTGGAGTGAAGGCGATTACCTTCGGCGCATACCTCGACCTCGATGGCGACGCCCTCCTGCAGGACACCGACCGCGTGGTCGTCTGGACCGTCTCCGACCCCACACAGATCGAGCCGTCGCAGCAGAACTACGACGAGCAGGGCCGGATCTTGCACTATCACCAGGCCGAAGACAAGCTAGGCAACCTCGTGTACCCGGCCGGTGACCCGATGGATCACTACGGTCCTCCGCCAACGTCCATGCAGAGCCCGCCTCCTGCGAACTGGGCCGACTACCGCCACACAGTTCCCCACGGCGACGGCAACACGCCAGATGGATGGGCACTCGGCGATCCCAGCTGGGGCGAGGACTACCCGACCGAGACGATGGATGCCTACATGGATCCGGTGAGCGGCATCGAATGCGAGGCGCGCGTCGCGTGGTCGGACCTCGGATTCGGCCCGGGCGAGATCCCGCCGAGAATCTCCATCCACTTCTTCTCCGGCAACGGTGAGGACGAGGGCACGGCCAACAAGACGAGTTTGTGGCCCGACGACTACCGCGTGGTAAGCGGCAAGCTCCAGGAGTCGAACCGCGGCCAGGTCGAGGACAACGTCAAGGGACTCTACTGGCTGGCCACCAAGGGCCTGAGTGTGACTCCGGATCACGTGTCCGGCGCACCGGCGGACACGACGGTCGTCTACGAGCATACGATCACGAACAGCGGCAACCGCGAAGACACCTTCGATCTCTCAGTACTCTCGTCGATGGGATGGACGGTCGAGATCGTCGATTCCGGCGGCGATACCGTCTCGGAGGTGACACTCGACTCCGACGAATCCGCAACCGTCTACGTCCGGGTCACCATCCCCTCGGATGCGCCGAGCGGCGCGGAAGATATCACCAGATTGACCGGCGTCTCTCAGGCCAATCCGAACATTACCGACAGCGCAACTGACACGACGCGCGTCGGCCTCGTCACCGTCACGCCGAACCAGTCCGGCTCCATGGCGCCCGGCCAAACGATCGAGTACACCTACACGGTCAGCAACAATGGCGGCACGGCCGGCGTATACAACCTCTCGACGACCTCAACGCTCGGCTTCCCGAACTCGGTAGTCGATGCAGGCGGCAACCCACTGTCTTCGGTCAGTCTTGCCTCGGGCGAGTCCACGACCGTCGTCGTTCGCGTCGCGGTGCCGTCCACAGCCACCGTCGGTCAGCAGGATGTCATGAGGTTGACTGCGACCGAGCAATCGGACTCGCGCATCACGAGCAGCTCAACCGGCGCAACGCTCGTCATGGACGGACTCACGATCGCACCCAACCGCACTGCATACGGCGGTGCGGCCACCTGGGTGCAGTACACCCACACGATCACCAACAGTTGGCCGACATTGCGCACAGTCTCGCTCGGCGCACTGTCATCGCGAGGCTGGGACGTGCGGATATTCGCGAGCGACGGGATCACAGAGATCACGGAGATCGACGTTGGGCCCAACGGTGCGACCGAGGACATCGTAGTCCGGGTCTTCGTTCCTGCCGGGACCGCCGCAGGTGTCACGGACGACACGACGATCACGGCGATCGCCCCAACGGGCAGCGGCACGGACAGCGACTCTGTCACAGATCACACCATTGTTCGCAGGCTCAGCACCTTCGCAGACGCAGGCTACATCAACGAGTCTGACGACTATGTAATCGGCGACCAGGTCTACGCTCGTGCAACGGGACTCACGCCAAGCAGCAATGTCTACTTCGTCTGGAAGGACGCCGACGGCGTCATCGTTCGCACGAGCACAGAGCGTCGCGTAGACACGCAGGGTATGGCGTTCGACGAGTACCTGACGCTGGAGACCGACCCGACCGGATACTGGGTCGTCGAGCTCCACGACAGCGGGGGCGCCCTACTTGAAACGTCACCGTTCAACGTGCGTTTCGACGCCGAGATCACGGCGCTCTCGGCAACCGATGCGCCCAGCATCGGTCAGGATGTCGCGGTCACGTCTTCGGTCGTCAACCACAACACCGCCGACATCAACGACTCCACGGTGACGTACGTGATCTGGTGGGACAGCGACGGCGACGGCACCTTCGGCGACGGCGACATCTACATCGACGATACGGGCGCTCCCGTAACGTGGAACGGAACAGACGCCGTGACGCCGACACATGTGACCACGGGTGTGGACGTCGCCGGCGGAGGCACATGGACGGAAGCGACACCGTGGACCGTCAACAACGGGCAGTTCCCCAATCAGGGCACCTACAACGTGACTGCGACCTGGGAGGAACTGGACGGCACCTTCATCGACGAGAAGACCTCGCAGTTCTACTCAATCCCGACGCTCGGGTGGCCCCTCTTCGCACTCGCGCTCTTCGGCGGTGCGTTCTTCCTGTGGCGATACCGCGATAGACTCGGCAACCTCTTGTCCGCCGAAGGGGGTGTCGCGCCGTGACGTTCGGAGTCGTGCAGCTCGCAATTGCCGTCGTCGTCTGGCTCGGCGCCACAACCTTCTTCTGGCGTACGCGCCGATGGCTGATGTTCTATCTCACCGGCGCCTTCGGCTTCGTTCTCATCGTGATGTTCGCGGCGCTCGTGCTCGACTGGGACACCGCGCTCGAGGCGCTCGAGGCGCGACAGACCATCATGTTCGCCAGCGCCAGCGGCCTAACGCTCGACTTGCTCGGTACCACGGGTCTCGCGATCCGCAATCACACCGGGTGGGCGGTGTTCGACATCGGTATCGAGTGCTCTGCACTTCTCGAGATGTCCGCGATCATAGGCCTCACGCTCTTCTACCCGGCGTTCTCGAAGGGTCGCCGCATCATGATCGCGGGTATCGGCCTGGGCGCCACCTACATCATCAACCTCATGCGCATCCTGCTCATCGTCGCGATCATCGACGCATTCGGCACGGCTTGGGTGTTCTCGGCCCACGCCGTCTTCGGCCGGGTGTTCTTCTTCATATTGACCGTCGCCTTGTACTGGTTCCTCGTCACGCGACCGACCCTCGGGGCGGTACGCGCCCGCGTCGAGGAGGCCATGGATGAGTAGTCTCTGGACGTTCGTGCTGATCTGGGGTGTCTGGCTGATCACGCCGATTCTTGTCGACGGCATCGAGGCAATCGGGCGTCTCGTGATCGTCCGGCGCAAGGAAACGAAGCGGCGGCGTCAGCGACTGATTGAGAACTACGAGCTGCCATCGGTGACCTTGATCGTGCCGGCGCACAACGAGGCCGAGGTCATCGATCGCTGCCTCAACTCCATCAAGGCGCAGGACTACCCGTCCGACAAGCTCGAGGTAGTCGTGGTGGACGACGGCTCAACAGACGGCACGGCAGACCGCGTCCAGGAGCACGTGGACGCCTGCGGCAATGACACCGCCACGGGGACCAACGGCTTCAGGCTACGCGGCGAGCCCATCAAGGTCGGCGCATTCCGCGGAAACCTCACGCTCATCAAGAACGGCCACGAGGGCAAAGCGCATGCTCTCAACGCGGGGATTCGGGCATCGTCGGGCGAGATCGTCATGAACATCGACAGCGATGTCGTTCTCGCATTTGACGCGGTGCGTCAGATCGCTGAGGCCTTCGTTCGCAACCCCAAGCTGGGCGCGGCAACCGGGAACATCGAGGTCGACTGGGACGTGCTTGAAGCCCGGGATGAAAACGGCAACATCGTGCTCGACGCGAGCGGCAACATCGTGCCGATGAGTCTCAACGCCACGCAACGCTTCCTCGCGAAGAGCCAGTTCCTGGAGTATCTCGCCTCCTTCGATCTTGGTCGTCGCGCGCAGAGCCTCAACAACACGATCTACACCCTCGCCGGCGCCTGCTCGGCGTTCCGACGCGATGTACTGACGGACGACTGCTGTTACACCAACGCCACGGTCTCCGAGGACACGGCGCTCACATTCGACTTGCACAAGCGCGGTGTCCGGGTCGGCTTCGTACACGGTGCGAAGGTGTATCTCGAACCAGTCGTGGACTGGGACGGCCTCTACGCTCAGCGCGTCCGATGGGCCCGCGGCCAACTTGAGGTCTGCGGTGTCAACGAGAGCATGGTCGGCAGGAGCGACAACGGGAGCTTCTCGCGATTCACCCTGCCGAAGATGTTGCTGTTCGATCACACCCTCGCCTTCCCGAGGCTGATCTGGGCGCCGCTCATCATGTTCTTCCCGATGATCGGTTACCCGTGGAGAATCATCATTTTCGCTGTGATCGCTCTGTACGTGTTCTATCTGGCACTAGAAATCGTGAACACCCTGGCCGTGTACTCGATTGCCGACGATCACACGAAGTCTCGCATCGAGCAGTGCGGCTGGACGCTGCTCGGATTGCCAATCTATCGGTTCGTCGTCTTTCACTTCCGTTTCTCGGGATTCCTTGTCACGCTCACCGAGGAACAGCAGTGGACGATGAGCGGCCCGATGCAGACGACGCGAGGCGATCTGCGATCCCTGCGACTGCGCTCGATAGAGATCGCGTCGAGCATGTTCGCGGTTGCGAGCGCCTCTGTCGTGCGACTCGCCCGGTTCGCCGCAACCGTCCTGGCGCCTCTGCTATTCAGCTTCGTGATCATCCTCAGGTGGATCGATTCGATGCGGAGGAACGGCTAGTTGGATCGCCCTTCTCTCACCGAGCGCCTGTCAGCAATGGCGGGGCCGCTCGCAGCCGTCCTCGTCCTGGTCGTCGGTGGGTTGCTCATCGCCTACAAGGTGACCGTGGCGATACACGTCGGTCCCGGCTGGGACACCTACGCGTTTCTGTCGAATGCGGCCGAGTTCGCCGGAAGGGGCTTCGGCTATACGGAGCTGCACCGGCCGCCGTTCCTTTCGTGGCTCACATCGCTCGTGTTCCGTGCTGGCGGGCCGCTCAACGAGGCAGTAATCCAGTGGATCGACGGAGTGCTGTCGCTCTCGGGCCTGCTTGCGTTCTGCTTCCTGGCACGAGGACGGCTCGCGCCCCTCTACGCTGCGTCGGCCGCGCTCGCCCTGCTGGCGGTCACACCGCTTTGGGCGTACCTCGGGCTCGGCTACACCGACACTGCGGCCGTCGCACTCTCAGCCTGGACGCTGCTTGCGCTCACCGCAGCCACCGAGAGAAGCGCGTGGTGGTACCCTGCCGCCGGTGTTCTGTTCGTGCTCGCCGTGCTAACGCGGTTCACGGCGCTCTTCATCGCCTTCCCGGCGCTCGTGTGGTTGTTGCTGCGCTGGTCTCCTTTCAAGCATGCGAAGCGACTGGTCGTCGCCGTCGGAGCCGCGGTCGTCACGTACCTGCCCGCGGCGCTCTTCTACCAGAACCGCTTCAGCGACGCCCTCTTCCCGTTCATCATCGCGTTCGGCTTCTCTGAGGAGATCAGCGCTCCCGGCGGCGAAGGCGGCGCGTCTGGTCAAGCGGCCGGCTACTACGCACGCAATGTCGCGCGCCTCATCGGACCTGACCGCTTCGTGCTCGTCGCGATCTTCCTGCTGCTCATAGGAGCCGTGGGCATCGTGCGCGGATTAGGCGTGCAGGTCGAACGCACACGACCCCCGACGCGGCGATGGGCTCTAGCAGCCCTCGGGGTCGCAATCCGCGTCGGC
>JAENZW010000101.1 GCA_016841065.1 Actinomycetota bacterium | reverse complement strand
GATTCTCGGATTCTCGGGCTGAGGGGGGCCGCTGCTCGCATTGTCGGCACCCGGGGGTTCGAGGCACCCCTGGTCCGGGTGATGGACTTCGGGTGTCTAACCCGAAGACCGGCCCCTCCTCGTCGGGTTCGCACCACGCCAGCTGATTCGTGTCCGCAGCCCATCGCAGCAACATGGCTCGCGTACCCTACGTGCGCGCAGATTGGCGGGGCCGAAGGCTCCACAGCATCACCTTGCGTGCCGCCCCAGCGGCTCCAGGTTCACTGCGGCCGCACTTCGGAGCCGTGTCAGCCGCTCGTCGTCAAGCTCGTTGACCAGGAATGCCACCAAGTCCTCCTGTCGCGGCTGGCCGAACACCATTCGGTAGGCACTGAGGGTACGCTGCAGCTGCTCGCGTCGGCGCGAGTCTCTTGAGTGTGGTAGTTCCGGCACCTCTCGGATGACTCTCGCGTGACGCTCCGGATCGGTCCTCTGGGGATACACCCAGTACGGCACCATCTCTGACGCACCCGTCCTCTTGGCGCATTCAGCTGCCGCCGCGAAGACGGCGGTCCAAGGGTCAGTCGCAGTGGGTGCGGAAGTCGCGTGATCCTCCACGACGTTCTTGCGAACTGCGTGTCCCTTGAACCTGTGAACCCGCCCCTCGCGTTGCTCGAAATCGACCGGACTCCCGGGCAGGTTCCAGTGCACAATCGCGTGGCAGTATCGGTGGAAATCGAGTCCTTCTTGTCCCACTGAGGTCGAGATCAGCACGAACGGTTTGAATGGCGAGTTGAAGGCGTCGCGCAGGTGCCCGGTTCGTGCCGTCTGCTGATCGTTGGAGGCCTGGCCGAGTCCGAATGCGGCCGCGTGGTGTGTTCGGATCTTCTTAGGTTCGAGGTCGGCGGGGTTGTTCGCCTCGATGGTCGCAGCTACGACACCCAGCGCGGTGCTCATCGCCTGGACGATCTCGGTCTCGTTCTCGGCGCCATCCTGTAGTACATGGACGTATTCGTCGAGCATCGCCTGCACGCCGCCGGTGTAGCAGTAAACGATTGCGTGAAGCCAGTAGGGTTGTCTGCTCAGGGCGAGCGGCTTTTTCGAGCACCGCACGGCGGCAATCGAATGCGGTCGGTTGAAGAGGTCACGTAGCGACTTCGCAGCTGCTGAAGCGAGTGCGCGACGATCAGCATCGCGGAACCGATCCTCGGCCGAACTCGAACGTGCGAGTGCCCTGAGCGCACATGTTGCGGGCCCGGCGAGTGCCAAGCATGCCGTCACGCGAGCGAGGTCCGTCGGCATTGGGCCGAGCTCACTTGGATCGTCCAAGAAAGCGCGCGCCTTGGCCGCCGCTGAGTCGAGCAGGTCATCTCCCGCACTCCGGCGACCAGTTTGGTCGCAGCTCGCGAACGCGTGGCTCAGCCGGCCGCAATCGAGCGCGGACTCTGTCAGTCCCGGCGATGCGGCAGCATCTATCAGCATCGGAGCGAGCCAGTACCAGTTCGAGTCTGGCTTGCTATCCGCACGTCGGTCGACCCCAAGGCCCGCCAGCGCGGACTCCAGAAGGGGCTCGACAACGGCCTCGGCTGCGTCGAGCATCTCCTCAGGTGCCAGCGTCCTGCTCGCCTGCTGCCAGAGCACGAGAGGGTCGGCCCTCTCAGCCAGCACGCTCGAGGGATAGAGCCATGCCCACGCCCCGAGTCCCGTTATGCGGCGTTTCGCCATGCGGAAGCGGATGGGCGTGCCTTTCTTGGGATCCGAGTAGCCCAGCTGCTGCCCACGGTATGTGGTGGAGAACGTCAGCCGCTCGGCTTCGTACGTGAGTAGCGAGGCGACAGCGCGAGGCACGGCTCGCCACGCGCTGAAGACCAGGCGCTTCGTGAACCTCTTGTCGGCGAGTTCGGCGAAGGGTGATGACAGGCCGTAGTAGCTCATCACTGGCGGAACCCACAGCGCGCGTGCGGCGAACGAGTCGGCCGACGACTGCGCGAGTGCTCGCAGGCGTGGGTTTGCAAGCGCGATCTGGCCGAATCCCTCAACCTCCTCGACGGGCAGGGTGATGCCACTGGAGCGCGCCTTCCGTGGCGGTGCGATGTCTGCGAGTTTGACCTCCCGGCGCGCGACTGCGCCGTCGACGCCTTTGCGGAACTGGTACTGGTACAGGTAGGTAATGGGGTATGGGATGGACTTCCAGTACTCGGACGGGTCGCCTTGACCGCACTTCGAAGCGATCGAGCGAAGTGCCGCGTAGTCGCGCACGTCGTCGGTCGTGAGTTCGACGCCATCTGGCACCCCAAGTGGTTCCAGCATGCCCCCGTGGTCCGATGTCGCGCCCATGCGCTCGGTTCTGGACATGACACGCCTGAGCTCGCGCTCAAGCGCCGATCTTGCTGCCTCAAGCTCTGGAATCCCGAGGTCAGGCTCCTGCGTCGCAAGATCAACCGCGCGACCGAAGTCGCTCAATGTCTTTCGGAGTGCACGCATTCTTCGGGGATTGCTTCGCACCAGAAAGTCGAGCGTCTTGAGCAGGTCCTCGTAGTGGTCGTCGGTCGAGCGCTCGGAGTCGAGCGTGTACATCTTGTAGGGGGTCGCTGACAGCATCAGCACTCGCGCTCGCTCGCAGCGTTCGTCGTTGCTCCAGCCGAACAGTTCGCGAGCCAGCTCGGTCTCTTCGCTCAGCTCTGTATCGGAGAGCAGGTGGGCGAAACGTTGGAATTCGTCGAGAATGATCAGGTCGGGCTGCAGAGCATCGAGAGATGCGCTCGCAAGCATGTGGCGCAGTTCGCCGACGAGATGGGCGCGGCGGGTTCTGATCTTCCGGGAGAGGCCGGTGGCGTCCTGGCCGAAACTCGGACGCAGGGCGTCCCACTCGGCGCGGAGGTCGTCGCATGCGGCCAGCCGATCCCAGAAGCATTTCGCTGGTTCGTTCGAGTCCAGATCGCTCAGGCGAGCCCTCGTGCTCTGAAACACGCTCCTGAAGCTCTCCACTGCGGCATCACCTTGCATAATGCGAAAGCCCCGTGCGCCGGAGGCCGCCCTGCCCCAGCCGTACCTGTGCCCAAGGAGCGCCAAGAGCACAGCGCGCTCTTCCTTGCGCCCAAGCGAGCCCCTCACCTGAAACGACGTGCCGGGAGTGAACGCGACGAGGCAGACCTCCTGCTGCTCGATCTCGGCGATCTTGAGCGGCATCATCCCCAGTCTCTCGAGATTCACGGGAGCAGGGATGCCGGGCATCCGGAGTCGAGCTAGGTTCTGCTGTGCGATCGCGCTGTTGGAGCAGACGTACACAATGTCGATACGTCCGACCTTGCCTTTGAGGTGCTGGATGGTCTTCGCGGCGATGCCGCGGGCGACCATTGTCTTGCCGAGCCCCACCTCGTCTGCGACGAGGAATCGATCGGTGGAGTCGCGGGCGGTGAAAAGGCGCCTGAACGCGTAGTCGGTCGTGCGCTTCTGGAAGTCCATGAGGTTGCCAAGGACCGCCTTCGCCGAGAACTCGATCTCGCTCATTGGCTATCACCCCGGTTCGCGCCCTTGGTTGCGCGCTTGCGTTTGGGTCCGCGACCATTCGACTTGTCGGCCGCCCATACCTCTCGAATGGCTGGCCAGATCGCCCGGAAGTCATCATCGAGGAACTTCGCCGTATCCGGATTCGCATCCAGTTCCTTCACCAGTGAGTCGATTCGCTTCAGTCGAGCTGGCGCATCTGTGAGCATCTTCAGCATCGCCTCGAGGAGTGTGGGGCCGTAGCCGGAGAACACCCCGTGCGCCTCACTGGACGCGGTTGCGAGCGCGCTCGCGCTGCCCGCTATCGCGTCACGTGTCTGCGTATTCGGATCGAACGATGCTAGATACAGCAGGTAGCGCATGATGTTCGCCCGGCTGAGAATCTGTCGCGTGATCTCGTCGTTTCGCTCCTCGGGAAGGCCACGGACGTCAACGCGACGGACGAACTCCGTTCGCGCGGTGATGCCGCCCGCGCCAGTCGCTGCAAGCTCGAAAGCGAAGAATTGCGTGATCGTTTCAATGCCGGAGACGCCAAACGTGACGTTCCACTTCGGATCGCCTATGTCGATCGTGGCAGCGCCTGCCCTCGCAACCGTGACGGGGCGGACCGTCACCTTCACGCGCGGGTCGAGTGCCGCCTTCGCCTTTCCCTTGAGCTCGATCAACCAGCCATCTCCTGACGGTTCGCACGTGCCGCGGAGGGTGGTCGCGGATAGTTCGTTGTGTACTGAGTCGACAGTGTCCTGAAGCCTTTGCTGGGGCGACTGCTCCACGGGCTCCTCGGGCTGCTCGTATGGAAGCAGAAGCGCTTGCATGCCTGGCTGCTTTGGCGTCCCAGCGAGGAATGCGTCGATCCCGTGCGCGGTCTTGTTGCCGTGGAGCTCGACCATGAATTCAACATTGCGCTCGAATCCCGCGACCGTCGCATTCGCCGAACCCGTGAGGATGCGCACCTTGTTCGAGCGATTGTCCTCGAGCACGAACAACTTGGCATGCAGGCCCTGCAGCGTCTCGTCCTTCGACGCTACGGAATCGGCCGCTTCTTTCTGCTCCGTGAGAGTGTCGCCCTCCTCAGAATCGGACATGAGCGAGTCCGGACTGGCGACATCCCGTGGCATGTACAGCGTCCGCATACCTTCGGGCAGTCGCTCGCTCATCGCTGCTAGCTCATCTTCGCGTGCGACGAGCACCATGCTCGATGGATCGCCGAATCGCGGCAGCGCCTTCGCATGCACGAAGGGCGACATCACCAGAGTGCGTCCTTTGTGCCCCTCGAACAGGCTCCAACCCGCCGAGTCTCTGAGACCGAAGTGGTGGAAGAACGGGCCTGCGTAGAAGTCGGGCGGCCGCTGCCACTTCACAGACCGCAAGTCGTTGGCGAGTTTGATGATCGCCGTGCGCCGGCCTCCGGCCGTGGAGGGTTTGCCCGTCGCAACGATCTGCTCGACGAAGCTCGCAAGCGGCTCATTGTTCTCGTCGCGGTCACCCACGGTTCCATCGAGCGTCAACAGCGTGTCCCACGATCGGTCGAACGTGAGGTTGCGGCTTGCCACCAAGAGGCGATAGAGCGGCGTGTGTCCTTCTCGGACGAAGCACAGTACCCACACCTTGGGATGGAACGCGGAGAAAGGCCGCGGTGGCGGAACCTCGCAAACGCAGTCCTCGAGTCGCGAGAACAGGGGCATCTGTTCGTGAGGCACTGAGATACGGCCCCGTTCGCAGAAGATTGTCATCTTGTCTGCTGTTGTCCGGATTGCCTCGAACAACGCGAGTGCATCGGTGACGTGACGGCCTGCATCGTCCTCCCAATCGAAGAATGCGAAGGCCAGCGGCACTCGAAGGAGCGCTACCAAGTCAAGCGTGTACGTGGTGCCGACAGCGATATCGAGCTCGTATCCAGCGGGTGGTCGGAGGTTCTCCAAGAGCAGTGTGCGATCGCCAGGTGAGAGCATCTCTATTTCCGCCCAACGATGATGTCGTTTGCGATGTCTCGCACGCGATGCCAGCGAAAGCGGTGTCGCCCGATGCCCGAGGCGCCGCCCCATCTATCGAGCGCACGCCCTCCGGCGAGCCGCGCCAGACCTCGCTTGAGTTCGAACTCTCGGTCGCGCACGAGGTTGCGAAGCTCCCCATCAGCCGCGAAGTTGGCGCGGCGGTCCTTGTCGATAGACGCGTCGACGAGCTGCTCGGTGAACGCTTGCTGCCTGACCCAGACGCTACCGAGGGCGTGAGTCTCGACGGTCTCCCAGAATCGGTCCTTGTCCCGCCACCAGGCGTCGAGGCGGGGCTGGGTTTCGTCCATTTCGCTGATCCACCCAGCGATGTCATCGCGGTATCGGAGAACGAGCTCGTTGTCCGCAACGTCCTTGCCGGCCGTCTTCTCTGCCAGCATCAGGTTGTAGAGGAGGATGCCGCCGTATGTTGCCAGCGATAGCAGCTCGGCGTGAACGACGCGCTCCATGAGATGCGGAGGGATTGTGGGTGCAGCCATCTGGGCAAGGGCGGCGGGCAGGTCCCAAGGGTAGAGCGCGTCCTCGGGAATCGGTTTGCGCAAGTTCTCGAGGAGCCACCCTAGAAGCGTGTCGGAGTTGCGGATCCGATAGCGCCGGCGGAGGTACTCCGCTTCATCGCGTGTCAGCTTGAGGGTGCTCACTCGGGGGAAGTCCTCGGGAATCGGGAGTTCGTCATCCCAGTTTCGGTAGGGTGTGTCAGCCGCATCGTCCGACTCATACTCACGGACCTCGTCGCGAGAGCGGCGGTAGAACGCGTCGAGTGAATGGAAGTACGCTGATTGTCCGCCGTCGAAACGGCGTATGGACCACGTTCTCAGTCCTTGCCAGTAGAGGGCGCTTGGCAGACGCAGCACGGTCTCTCTCGCCTGACTGCCAATTACGCCGGGCTCGGCACGGCCGTCGCACAACCCTGCAATCGTCCGGACCTCCAGGTCACGCGCCTTGCTGGCAGCTGCGGCGGAACTGACCATGTGCCCCTCAAGCCATTGATGCGTCCACGCGACGAGCAGGAAGTAGCGGGCGCGCGTCATGATCGTGCTGGTTCCGGGGAACATTGCATCGGACAACGCGTCGCGCACCCCGCCGATACCGAGTTCATCGACCGTGTCTCGGTCACCCAGGCCCGACAGCGCATCGAGCATTTGACGCCGCTCGGACTCCGAGAAGGCAAGCCACGCCAATGAGCTCATCGTGGACGACTCTCGCCTGCGGTCGTTTGCAGTGCGTGTTGCATGCGGCTCAACTGACCCCTCTTTCCTCCATGCGACAGACTAGCAGGCCGGCTGACATAGATGGGGCACGGCGCTGGGTCGGATGGGCTGACCGGTCTTCGTGATGAACAACAGCGCGACGTTCGCCCATCCCGGCCGGAGGTGGGCCACCTCGACAGGCTATGGGCTAGTGCCGGTTCACCTGGGAGCTCCCCTCAGCGTTCGGTAGATCTCGACCATCGCCATCGTGTCTTGCTCGCAGTAACGCAGCAGTGCTTCGCGAATCGCCTCACGGCGTTCGGGCGACGTGCCCGCGTC
>JAENZW010000100.1 GCA_016841065.1 Actinomycetota bacterium | reverse complement strand
CGGGTTTCGGCGCCCGCCTGCAAGACCCCCGCAGGCTCGTGACGAGTGGCCCGTTCGGCCACGTGCGTCATCCGATGTACCTCGGCGTGATCCTCACCTCGCTGGGCGTGCTGCTGCTCTACCGGACATGGGCCGCGCTGGCGCTCGCAATCATGATGTTCGGGTTGACCGTGCGCGCTCGCCGGGAGGACGAGCTGCTCGCTTCAGAGTTTGGAGATGAGTGGGCGCGGTACGCTGCCCGCGTCCCGGGCTGGATTCCCAGATTTCGCCACTCTGACGGAGGCATCTAACCCGCGCCGCGGCTGAAGCGCAAACACGTTCGGCGAAGGTACGGCGTCGGCAATCCAGCGGCAACGGGAACAGACTTCACAGGCTCAACCTACTGAGGAGGATCGCTGTGAATCCCTTCTGCACGTTCATGGCTTCTACTGCCGGTCGGATCATTCGCGTCGTTGCGGGCATCGCACTTGTCGCGCTGGGTCTGCTGGTGCTCAAGGGTACCGTCGGCATCGTTGTGGCGGTCGTCGGCTTGGTGCCGTTGGTGGCTGGGCTTTTCGACTTCTGCGTGTTTGCTCCTCTCTTCGGTTGCCCATTGAGCGGTCCGAAGATTCGCGCAGGCAAGTAGCTCAGTTCTCGGGTTGCCCAAGCCCGTTGTCGCGTAAGGCCAGCGCGCTGCGCGAGCGTGCGGCAACTCCTGAGCGGTTCACAACAGCCCATCCGAAGTGGGGACCTGCCGCCCAACAAGGGCATCGGGCGGGCAGCGTCAGGTAGCATCAACCTGAGCGGTCTTGGCTGCCGTTCAGGCCCAAACACGTTGGGCGTAGGAACTACGGGGTCATGAGCACAGGCCCGCCTTCATCCTCGTCTTCTGCTGCCCGCTTCGTCTCGGCGGCAGCCCGGTAGCCCGGCGGCACTGCGCGATTGCTCTCGCACCATTCGGCCATCTGCGAATCACAGGCTCTGCAAAGTAGGATGTCGCCGACACCCACGATCGACAGTTGGGTGCCACGGGAGTACTGCGTCAAGGCGCGCGAACGCTTGACCAGGTCGCTCCCCCCGCATGTAGCGCAGCGCTCGGGCTGCTCATCCCTCATCCAGTGTCGTCCGCACCCACCGCATTGAATCTCAATGCCGTTCGCCGTCTCGGCGCCTCGAAGGTCGTCCGACTCTCCGCAGTCCGGGCAGATCATGGTCCGGGCCATCGGCGATCCTCTCTGATCAGACTCAAGACAGGATACCCACCAAGCGAGTCACACGCCTAACCCGCGCCTCCAGCTGAAGCGCAAGCACGGTAGGAACGGGTGCTCATCCGATCGAGACGATACGTTCCGAGACGTACGTCGAGAGGCTGCGGGATCTCGGGACGGCCCACCTGTGTTTGGTGAGCAAGTCCCCTGGGCACCTCCTATGAAGCGCAGGATTGCGAGGAGCGATTGCCGATGACGACCCATCGGCTCTAGGGGAGGAATCACCATGCGAAGGCATCGAAGGTACGTGCTTGCGGCTCTCGTCGTGCTCGGGCTCGCGTTGATGTTGCCCGGACTGGCCAGCGCGGCAAAGGGCGGAATCAGCAAGCCCTGGCTGGGGGCGCAGATCTACTTCGACAGGAACCTGTCGATCGGAGGCAACCAGTCTTGCGCGTCGTGCCACTGGCCCGCTGCAGGATTCAGCGAGCCGCACACGGAGCACCCGGTTTCTGAGGGTTCGATCGCCGGACTGTTCGGAGGACGTAGCTCACCGAGCGCAGCGTATGCCACTTTCAGCCCGCTGCCGTTCTTCGACGCCAAGGCTGGGACTTGGGTCGGCGGTCAGTTCTGGGACGGCCGCGCACCCGACCTCGTAGCCCAAGCGAAGGGTCCGTTCCTCAATCCGGTAGAGATGGCTATGCCCGACAAGGAGTCGGTAGTGAGCCAGGTTGCGGCGTCGTACTACGCGAGCGACTTTCTCGCGGTGTACGGCCCCAACGGCCTTTCGACGGCCACGCCGGCCGACATCGACGCTTCGTATCACAACATCGCGGACGCAATCGCGGCGTTCGAGTCCGGCGACTACTTCAACCGGTTCTCATCTGACTTCGACATACTCGGTCCCAACAAGCTCACCGCGCAGCAGCAGGAGGGCTACAAGCTCTTCACCGGCAAGGCGATGTGCGATCTTTGCCATCCCGCCAAGAAGGGTCCGTACGCAGCTGGGCCGCTCTTCACCGACTTCAGCTACGACAACCTCGGGATTCCGGTGAACGAGGAAGTGCATGCGCTCACCGGCGATCACTCGATCGACTACGGGCTTGGCGCGGCGCTGGTTCCGCCGGATCCGGCGCACGACGGCAAGTTCAAGGTCCCGACGCTGCGCAACGTGGCTCTCTCGCCGCCCTACGGACACAACGGGCGCTTCGCCACGCTCTACGACATCGTGCACTTCTACAACACGCGCGACGTTGTGGCAGAGGGCTGGGATCCACCCGAGGTGCCGGCAAACGTCAACACCGCTGAACTAGGCGATCTGGGCCTGACGGAAGCCGAAGAGCTGGCAATCGTCGCGTTCCTCGAGAGTCTCACGGACACGCCGCCTCCGGTGCCACCGAACAAGTGGCCCGTTGGCGTTCCGACCCCGACGCCGTAGCGTTCGCTCAGAGCGGGCGCGTGGCAGAGATCAGTCTGAGAGTGACGGTCACATCGGGTCCCGGCTATCGGAGCGGGGCCCGATGTCGCTCGCTTGCGCGTCCGCGCGGCTGCCACTCAAGACCGGACAACGCATAGCGGTCCAACCCGCGTTCCAGCTGACGCACACGAGCGGTAGGCTGAGGTAGGCGTTCGTTCGCAGCTGATGCGCGAACACGTTGGGCCGGACTACACACCCGTTGTCTTCTCGGGGCTGTGTCCTATGATTGCCTCATGTCGATGCCGATTCTCGCCACCAAGCTCTATGTCCCGCCGTTTCGGCCCAACGTGGTTCTTCGCCCTTGCCTGATCGACCGGCTGGACGAGGGTCTGCAGAGCAGGCTGATCCTTGTGTCTGCCCCGGCTGGCTTCGGCAAGACCACGATAGTCAGCGAATGGGCGGCCGGCTGCAGCCGTCTTGAACCGGAGGTTCACCCTGCTTGGCTGTCCTTGGACGAAGGCGACAACGACCCCGCGCGCTTTCTGACCTACCTCGTCGCCGCTCTCCGGACGGTTGCGGAGGATGTTGGGGAAGAGGTGCTGGGCATGCTTCAGTCTTCCCAGCCGCCGTCGGCCGAATCGATGCTGACGGCCCTGCTCAACGAGATTACGACTCTTCCGCAGGACATCGTCCTCGTTCTCGACGACTACCACGTCGTCGACTCCGAACCGGTGGACGAAGCTCTCGCGTTTCTGCTGGAGCATCTCCCTCCACAGATGCACGTGGTCATCACCACACGAGAAGATCCACGTCTACCGCTGGCCAAGTGGCGTGCTCGGGGCCAACTGACCGAGCTGCGCGCGGCCGACCTACGGTTCACCCCCTCCGAGGCCGCCAAGTTCCTCAACCGCGTGATGAGCCTCGACCTCTCGGCAGAAGACATCACCGCCCTGGAAACCCGCACCGAAGGCTGGATAGTCGGCCTACAACTGGCGGCGCTCTCCATACAGGGCCGGTCAGATGCCGCCGACTTCATCCAGAGCTTCACCGGCAGCCACCGATTCGTGCTGGACTACTTGGTCGAGGAGGTTCTTCAGCGCCAGCCTCAGCGCGCGCGCGACTTCTTGCTGCAGACCGCCATTCTCGACAAGTTGTGCGGTCCTCTGTGTGATGCCGTCACCGGTCAGAAGCATGGCAAGAGGATGCTCGAGCGCCTGGAGCGCGACAATCTGTTCGTTGTTCCCCTCGATGATCTGCGTCAGTGGTATCGCTATCACCACCTCTTTGCTGACGCTCTGCAAGCGTACTTGCTCGAGGAACAACCAGATCAGCTGCCCGCTCTCCACCGGAGGGCGAGCGAGTGGTACGAACAGAACGGTTCGCAATCCGACGCGATCCGTCACGCCCTATGCTCCGGGGACTTCGAGTGGGCGGCAGGCCTGATCGAGCAGGCGGGGACCCTTGTGGAGGACAGCACCCAGGCCGCCATGTGGCTCAACTGGGTCGGAGCGCTGCCGGACGAGCTGATCCGCGCCCGGCCCGTTCTCAGCGTGTGGTACGCCTACGCATTGTTGGGACGCGGCGAGATGGAGACTGCCGAGGCGTGGCTGACAGACGCCGAGCGTTGGCTGGAGCCCGGGCAGAGTCGGCCGGAGGTGGTCGTTGACGAAGAACAGCTTCGGTCTCTACTTGGGACCATCGGCGTGGCCCGTGCCTACTATGCTCATTCTCTCGGCGATGTACCCGGCACCGTGAAGCACGCTCAGCGGGTACTCGAGCTCCTGCCCGAAGACGAGCAATACAGGCGTGCACAGGCGACAGCACTCATGGGGATGACCTACTGGGCGAGCGGTGATCTGGCAGCGGCCGATCGGGTCTTCGTCGACTACAGCGCGAGCCTGTTGGCCGCCGGCAACCTCTCTGACGCGATCAGCGCCACGACTGTTCTGACCGATGTCAGGCCGACGCTTGGTCGTCTCCGAGAGGGTGCGGACACACTGGAGCGACTGCTGCAGATCGTGGTGGACCAGGGCGAGCCTGTACCTCCGGATACGGCTGACCTGTATCGGGGGTTGGCCGAGTTCGCCCTCGAACGCGGTGACCTGGCTGCTGCCGGGGAGCACCTGCGCAGGAGCAAGGAGCTGGGCGAGCGAGGGGAGCTGCCGGTCTGGCAGTGGCGCTGGCATGTCGCCCAGGCCCGACTCAAGACGTCCGAGGGCGACCTGGTGGGTGCTCTCAGCGAGCTGGACGAGGCCCAGCGTCTGTTCATCAGGACGCCCTTGCCGGATGTGCGACCCATATCGGCTCTGAAGGCTCGGATCTGGGCTTCGCAGGGGAGGGTGGCCGAAGGACTGGAGTGGGCACGAGAGAGAGGTCTGTCTGTCGACGACGACCCTGACTATCTGCACGAGTTCGAACACATGACGCTTGCGCGAGCGCTCATCGCGCAGTATGAGAACGACCAGTTGGATGGCGCCTTCCGCGACGCCGGGACGCTCCTGGAGCGCCTTCTGCATGCGGCGGAACAAGGCGGCAGGACGGGGAGCATGATCGAGATCCTGTCGATGCAGGCACGTGCTCACCAGGCGCACGGGGACACGGATCTGGCCCTCGCTCCCCTGGAGCGCGCCCTGTCACTCGCTGAACCGGAGGGCTACGTCCGGGTCTTCGTGGACGAAGGCCCTCCGATGATCGGCCTTCTCCAAGAAGTAGCTTCCCGCACGATTGCGCCGAACAGCGCGAGGCGGTTGCTGGAGGCCTTCCCGTCGACCGGGTCCGACGGCGCCCACCCCTCCGAAGCCCGATTCGCAGGAAGCGGGTCTTTGAGCGAGCGGGAGATCGAGGTACTCCAATACATCGCCGAGGGCCTCACGAACCAGGAGATCGCCGACCGCCTGTACCTCTCGCTGTACACGGTCAAAGCCCACGCGCGCAGCATCTACGACAAGCTGGATGCTCACAGCCGCACACAGGCCGCCGCCAGGGCACGCGAACTGGGAATCCTTCTCCTCTAGGTGCTCACACGGCGATCCTGTTGCATTCAGGCATGGAACCTTACGGTCGCTGCCGTTCGTCCACGCGACGCGCCTACCAGATCTGGATGAGTCCTGACGTGGCCGTCCAGCGCCTGGTGGGGTGGTACATCTCGCTGACCCATTGTTCCAGCTCGGCCTCGTCTGTCGTCTGTGCCGTCAGTACGTAGGCGCTAGCGCGGTAGCCAGCATGCGCAAGGCCGTAGACGTAGTAGCCTCCACCCTCCCTGTCCATCCAGAAGCCGTAGGCTGCCTCGTCCCCCACTATGTTCAGATACTCAAGATCGTAGGTCTTCGCCGACCCGTAGCCGAAGATCTGGACCGTGTTCGTTCCCGAGAAGCCGAGGTCGGTCACCTGAGCTGTCAGTCCGATTCTGCAGCGGGTCCCCAGGGGGAACTCACTCCAACCACCCGTGTCGGTCAGCTCGGATATGATGTGTCCGCTGACCCGGGCTATGGGCCTACCGGCCGGGCGTGCGTCTGCTACCGCAGTCATCGCGAGCATGGCCGCGAAGCACAAGACGGCCACAATGATTGCTCTCCACGCTCTCGTTCTCATATGGATGCCCCCCTGCATCGAATCTCTTGGCCAGCCACAATGACCGACCCAGAATACCTACGGGCCGGTCTCACCATTGGCTCCCCGCCGCGAACCGGTGACCGTGTCTGCTATCCCGGCGGTTCCAAGCCTCCCCTGTGTGAACGAGGATTCCCTGTGCGAGACGGCGCGAAACTCGGCTCATCTTAGAGCGGGGGTGAACCATGCCTCGGGAGCCCGATTCTTGTAGGCATTCTGTCATTGGGAGCTGCCCGGGCCCCGGGCATCGCCGCCCTCCGTCATCTCCTCCTCGCCGCGGACCGCGGCACCTCTGTGATTAGTCCCACCGATTAGTCCCTTGGAACGATGTCAGGGCTTCCGCGCGCCCCCATGCTCGTCTAGTAGTGCTACAGACGTCTCGACAGGCGAGCAAGGGTGAAGAGGACAGTGACCGAGCAGCGAAGCCCCAGAACGGACCCGGTTTGGCCCGCGATCTACCAGATTAGGATTGAAGGGCACCTCGGGCGCGTATCGACAAGCTGGTTCGCAGGCATGTCGATCGCGCTAGAGGACAACGGCGACACGCTCTTGACCGGCGCGGTCGTCGACCAGGCCGCGCTCCATGGACTCCTGAGGAGGGTACGCGATCTGGGCGTGCCGCTCGTCTCGGTCAATCGACTCGACCCCGGCCTGGCACCACATCCCACAGAAGAAGGAGATTGAGATGCGTACAGACAGAACACGGACGCAGGAGACTGATATGCCCTCATACAGAGGAAACGCGATCGCGGCGGGAGTTCTGTTCATCCTGTGCTCGGCCGCAGCAATCCTGAGCATCGCCCCGCTGGGCGCGACGGTGACCGCCCCCGTCGATTTCGCCAACTTGGCGGCCCACAACAACGGTGTGGTCTGGACCGCGCTCATCGAGTTCGT
>JAENZW010000099.1 GCA_016841065.1 Actinomycetota bacterium | reverse complement strand
GCTCGTGGACCCTGGCTCGTCGCTGCTTGCGGCGCTACTGGTGGCGTACGCGATCGATGAGCTGGTAGTGCTACACGCAGGTGGCTTCGCGGGGGCGGGCGCGCCGGCGCTCTTCGAAGGTTCGGCCCCGAACGATACTGCACGACTTGACGGCGACTGGATGGCGCGAGAGGCCGGAGTCGCCGGTGAGGATGCTGTCACTGTGTGGCGTCGGAGAGACCGACTGCCGCGACATGAGCGATGAGGAGAGGTACCGCATGTTCACTGGACTGATCGAGAGCACGGGCATCGTTACGCGCACCGAACGCGCGGGAGGCGGTCTTCGGCTAGAGGTTTATGCACCCGAGTTCGGCAGAGACATGGCCATAGGCGACTCGATCGCGGTCGATGGAGCCTGCCTGACGGTGATCAAGTTCATACGCGGCGCGTTTCTCACGGACGTGAGCGAGGAAACGACGACCAAGACCACCCTCGGAAGGATCACGCAGGGATCGAAGGTGAATCTGGAGCGGGCGCTTCGCCTCTCGGACCGCCTCGGTGGCCATCTCGTCACCGGACACATCGACGGTCTCGGCTCCTTGGTGATGCGGCATCCCGCAGGCAATTCGACCGTGTATCAGTTCCAGGCGTCTCCGGACCTCATGGAGTTCATCGTTGCGAAGGGTTCAGTTGCCGTGGACGGCATCTCGCTTACCGTGGCGCAGACCCGGGACGACGGCTTCGCTGCAGCGGTCATTCCCCACACGGAGCAGGCGACCACCCTTGGCGAGAAGGCCACGGGTTCGCCGGTGAACGTCGAGGTCGACATGATGGCCAAATACGTCAAGCGCTTCGTCGGCATGTATATGGGCGTCGACGAGGAGACTCCCCGCCCTGGCCGAAGAGGACTCGGCGACATGCTGAAAGAATTCTCGGAGGGCAGGTAGAACTCGATGCCTCGTAGCGACACACAGTCACCATTTGCGACGATTGATGAGGCCATCGAGGAGATTCGAGCCGGCCGGATGATCATTGTCGTCGATGATGAGGACCGCGAGAACGAGGGCGACCTCGTCATGGCTGCTGAGAAGGTTACGCCGGAGGCAGTCAACTTCATGGCCACCCACGGGCGCGGTCTCATCTGTCTTCCGATGACCGACGACCGCCTTGAGGCGCTGCGCATTCCGCCGATGACCGCGGAGAACACCTCGGCACAGGGAACCGCCTTCCACGTGAGCATCGGAGCGAAGGGGCGCATCACGACCGGCATCTCCGCTCACGACCGCGCGGAGACGGTTCTCGCCGCGATCGATCCAGCCACGACCCCGGAAGACATCGCCATGCCGGGCCACGTGTTCCCGCTGCGCGCGAAGCCCGGCGGAGTGCTCGAGCGTGCCGGTCACACCGAAGCCTCGGTGGACCTCGCGCGCCTGGCGGGGTTGTACCCGGCCGGAGTCATCTGCGAGATTATGAACGCGGATGGAACGATGGCCCGGAGACCCGAGCTCGAGCAAGCTGCTGAAGAGTTCGGATTGAAGATGGTAACGGTCGCCGATCTCATTCGATACCGACGACGGACGGAGCACCTCGTCGAGCGTACGTCGACGGTCCACCTGCCCACTCCGCACGGGGATTTCCTCGCTCACGGCTACACGTCGCGACTCGATGGTGCGACTCACCTCGCGCTGGTGGTCGGAGACGTCGTGGGCAAGGAGAACGTGCTCGTACGCGTTCACTCGGAGTGCCTCACCGGTGATGTGTTCCACTCGCTGCGATGCGACTGTGGCGCTCAACTCCAGGAGGCCATGAAGCGGGTCCATGAGGAGGGCGAGGGCGTCGTTCTCTACATCGTCGGCCACGAGGGCAGGGGGATCGGGCTCGCCAACAAGCTCAAGGCATATGAGCTACAGGAGCTTGGCGCCGACACAGTCGAGGCCAACGAAGCACTCGGCTTCCCGGCTGATCTGCGCGACTACGGAATAGGAGCTCAGATTCTCGTCGATCTGGGACTGACGTCCATGAGGCTCATGACCAACAACCCGACGAAGGTCGTCGGGTTGGAGGGCTACGGCCTCACCATCACGGAACAGGTGCCGCTTGAGGTGGAGTCCTGTCCGCAGAACATCCGATACCTGCGAACCAAGCGCGAGAAGATGGACCACCGCCTGGTACTCGGGGACGACCTGTAGCCAAGAACTGAAGAGGAGATACAGCGATATGAAGACTTTCGAGGGAAACCTGATCGGCACTGGACTCAAGATCGCAATCGTCGCAAGCCGGTTCAACGAGTTGCTCAGCTCACGTCTTGTGGGCGGTGCCGAAGACGCACTGCTGCGTCATGACGTGACCGCCGAGGATGTGGATATCGCGTGGGTTCCCGGCGGCTTCGAGATCCCGCTCATCGCCAAGTCACTTGCCGAGTCCGGCCGCTATGACGCCGTGGTCGCACTGGGCGTCATCATCCGCGGAGGAACGCCGCATTTCGAGTATGTGGCGAGTGAAGTGAGCAAGGGCGTGGCGAAGGTCTCGCTCGATAGCGGCGTGCCTGTCGTGTTCGGCGTGATCACAGCGGACACAATCGAACAGGCAGTGGAGCGCGCGGGCACCAAGGGCGGGAACAAGGGCTGGGACGCGGCGCTCGCAGCCATCGAAATGGCGAACCTGCTGAAGTCGGTCGGCGAAGGCGCCTAGAGGAAAAGACCTGGTAGAGAGCAGAGAAAGCCCCGACACTGTATTGTGCGCCGGGGCTCCCTCATCGAGTCCAGTGGGTTCTCGCCACCCCGTGGCTATCAACCGTGGACCTGTTAAGCTCTCCTCCGCCCGGCGAGGCGGAGTTCCACCCTAGCAGAAGGGTCTGGACCCAACAAGCGACAGTCTGTTCGATTTGACGAGCGGATATTTCGCGTGTCCGAACGGCGTTCCGCGGTGTCCCTGCGGTACGATTGCGGTGACGATAGCGAACCCTGCGAGAAGGAGTAGTCGGATGCCCGACGCGCCGTCGGTCGAAGAAGCGCTAGAACCCCCAGCAGACGATGAGGAGTACACGGTCCTAGAACTGTTCGGCATGAAGCTGACGGTTCGTAATCCGCGTCTGGCGGAGGTGCTGACGACCGAACTCGGTGCGGCAGCCGGCCACGAGCCGCTCGTGCTCGACAGGCCGACACAGGTCGCCCTGCAGCGTACCGAGATTGCGGAGGCGCTTCCTGATGTCGTGCTCCGCCCGACACTACAGCGCGACGAGGATCGGGACCGCGCGCGAGCAGATCTGAGGACGCGGGTCGGGTCTTGTGCACGCGCTCTCGGCTTCGAGGTCGAACCGAATGGCGTGTGGACTTCGCCGACCGGCCTGAACCTGTGTACCCGAACGGTCGATCGGCCGATGACCCTGGCCGCGGCCTCGGATCTCGTGGAGAAGCTGTCCACTCTGGCCACCGAGATCCAAGGCGAGGAGTGTCTCTCCCTGTTCATCGTCGATGATCAGGAGACGGCCGACGTGTTCCGCGTAGCCATCCGACAGCGTCGCGCATACGACCGCATGCGGACGATCACTCTGGACAACTTCCAGTTCATCCGTTCGCTTCTTGCGGCTCGCGTGATCGACCATAGTGGCGCCTTGGTGCTACTGGCTCCGGTTGCCGAGATAGACGTAGGCGAGATACTGTCGATCGTGCGAACCGCGGCCTCAGAAGATGTCGACTAATACGGTCGGATTCCGGCGCGATGAGCCGGGCTTCCAGAACCGTGCCGGGCGGCCTCCTCATTGCTTGACACGTCCGAATGTCGGCTCTACGGTGAAATCATAGTATTTCAGTAAGAATTCCGACGAGGCGGCCATGCGACTTTCTGCTCGAAGCGAGTACGGCTTGCTTGCCATGATCGAACTAGCCGGACGAATCGGCGAAGGTCCGGCCAGCGCTCGCGAGATCTCCGAAGTTCAGGCGATACCTCCTAAGTTCCTGGAACAGCTTCTAGTGACTCTGCGCAAAGCGGGGTTGGTGACCGCTGTCCGTGGAGCACGAGGAGGGTTCGTGCTCGACGGGGCGCCCGAAGACATCAGCGTGTTGCAGATCATCGAGGTGCTTGACGGTCCGTTGAGCCCGACGGTCTGCGATGACGAACGGGCCGCCGCCTGCGGGAAGAGTGGTGCGTGTGCTGCCGGCACGGTCTGGAACAGAGCAACGCGCGCTCTTCGGGAAGTATTTGAAGAGACGACGCTCGCCGACCTTGCGTCCGAGCAACGTCGCATGGACTCCCACAAGTAGCTTCCAACCTCGAAGAGGGAGACTGACGTGACACGTCGCGTGTACTTGGACTACTCCGCAACGACGCCTGTCGATCCGCGCGTGCGCGAAGCGATGGCTCCGTATCTCGATTCTGATTTCGGCAATCCCAACAGTCTGTATGCGGAGGGTCGAATCGCGCGAACGGCGCTGGAAGAGGCCCGTGAGAAGGTAGCGGATCTCCTCGGCGCAGAGCACCCGAACGAAGTGGTGTTCACCTCCGGTGGTACGGAAGGGGACAACACGGCGGTCCTCGGCATACCGAGACGTGTCCGTCCGCAGGGTGGCCACGTCATCATCTCCGCATTCGAACACCACGCAGTCATGGAGCCGGCGGAGCGACTCGCGAAGCAGGGGCACACGCTCACTGAGGTCAGGCCCGGCAAGGACGGCGTCGTCTCACCCGACAGTGTTGGTGCCGCGCTCAGGGATGACACGACCCTTGTGTCGATCATGCATGGCAACAACGAGCTCGGATCGCTGCAGCCGCTCGAGGAGATTTCGGCGATCGTGCACGAGGCCGGCGCGTTCCTGCATACCGACGCTGCGCAGACACTCGGCAAGGTGAAGTTCGATGTCGAGACCCTCGGCGTCGACGCCGCCGCCTTTTCCGGCCACAAGATCTACGCGCCCAAAGGAACCGGCGTGCTCTACGTCAGGCGTCGGACGCCCATCGAGCCGCTGCTCATCGGCGGAGGCCAGGAATTCAAGCTCCGCAGCAGCACTCAGAGCGTGGCCGGTGCGGTCGCCTTCGCCGCCGCTCTTGAGATCATGGTGCAGGAGATGTCGGACGAGATGCCGAGACTCGCGCGTCTACGCGACCGCATCTCAGCTGGCGTCCTGTCCACGGTGGAAGGCGCTCGCGAGACCGTGAGCGCCGCGCGAAGGCTCCCCAACATCCTTCACCTCATCATCCCCGGCGTCGAAGGCGACACGCTGCTTCTCCAGCTGGACGAACTCGGCTTCGCGGTATCCACAGGATCGGCGTGTTCGTCCGCTTCCCCGGAACCCAGTCACGTGCTCACCGCGATCGGCGCCTCCCGCGACGACGCGCTTGGCTCCCTACGCGTATCGGTCGGCAGATTCACCACCGATGAGGATGTCGACCTCTTCCTCGCGGCACTGCCCGGGACGGTCACGCGTCTCCGCGAGATGTCTGCGGGGCGCACATCCAGACCGCGCTCGAGCTAGTAGGCGAGGGGATTCGCTCAGTTGAATCACATGGAGCCGATCACGGTAGCCATGAGTGGTGGTGTCGACAGCACCGTCGCCGCTCACAGACTGCTTGCCGAAGACAGGGCGGTCTCCGGCGTCACAATGCGGCTGCTACCGGAAGGCGCGAGCGAGTCGCACGAAGTCTCTCTGGCCGCAGCGGAAGCGGCGGCGCTCTCCTTGGGTGTCTCCCACACGATCCTGGACCTCAGCGACGACTTCGAGCGACTTGTTATCTCCCGAATGGCGGCGCAGTACGCCGCGGGACTTACGCCCAACCCGTGCGTCGTCTGCAACGAGCAGATCAAGTTCGGCCTTCTGTTCGGATGGGCTCTCGACCGAGGCGGGCTCTTCGGCACAGGCCACTATGCGCGGACAGAGAAGGCGCCCAGCGGGGAGAACCAGCTCCTCCGGGCAGCCGACGCCTCGAAGGATCAGTCGTACTTCCTGTACCGCCTGCCTGCGGAAACGCTTGAGCGCACGCTGTTCCCGCTCGGAGACTCCCTCAAGTCGGACGTCATAGAGGAAGCTCTCGCACTCGGCCTCTCTGCTGCGTCCAGGCCGGAGAGCCAGGATGTGTGCTTCACGGATGAGTCCGGGCTGCTACGGTTCGTACTCGACCGGTTCCCGTCTGCCGAAGAACCGGGACCCATCGTGAACGAGGCCGGGGAGGTCCTCGGGACCCATCGGGGGCTCGCTCGTTACACGGTTGGCCAGCGGAAGGGAATCGGTGTCGCGGCGTCCGAGCCGCTGCACGTGCTTTCGATCGACGGTGAGCGCAACCAGCTCATCGTCGGACCCGTGGACGCACTTGACGTGGACAGCGTCGTCGCGACAGATATCGTGTGGAGGGGTCCGCGTGAGGAGCCCGTACCGTGCGAGGTTCGGGTGAGGTATCGCGGGCCGTCCGCACGCGGGACCGCCACCGTCCGCGGGGAGGAACTCTCCATCGCTTTGGACTCACCGCTTCGCGGGGTTGCCCCCGGCCAGGCTGTCGTATGCTATGCGGAAGATGTTTGCCTGGGCGGAGGGGAGATTCGCGCCACAGATGATCGACTGCCACGTTCACACGAGGAGATGCGGTCACGGATCGGGTGACGTCGCGGACTACGTTGCCGCGGCCGTCCGAAAAGGCGTCTCCGTTCTGACCTTCACGGAGCATGCGCCGCTGCCCGGACATCTCGACCCGGATCGCTGCTACTCGATGCAGCACGACGAGTTCGGCGCCTACGAGTCGGACGTCCGAAAAGCGTCGGCTGAGAACCCCGACATGCGCGTTCTTATGGGCATCGAAGCGGATTGGCTTCCCGGCGAGGCCGCGTACACACTGCCCGCGGATCCCGACAAGACGCGCTTTGACCTTGTACTCGGCTCGGTTCACTTCTTGGACGGGTGGGCGTTCGACGACCCGGATCTCATCGAGATGTACGAGACGACTGACGTCGATCGACTGTGGGAACTCTACTTCGCACACGTTGCAGCTGCTGCCGCGAGCGGCGTCTTCGATGCGATGGCCCACCCAGATCTCGTGAAGAAGTTCCGCTATATGCCGTCCTTCGATCCGCGCGAACTCTACGACGAGGCTGCACGCGCGTTCGCGTCCGCCGGGGTCGCGGCGGAGGTGTCGACGGCGG
>JAENZW010000098.1 GCA_016841065.1 Actinomycetota bacterium | reverse complement strand
CTTCGCGTACTACGCGAGCATCGGCGGTCATATCGTTGTGGACGAGCATCGCGATCGACAGGAGAGACCTCTTCGCTCCTGTGCTACCGGAAGTCTGACCCACCCAGCATCCCTTCGACTATGCTGCGCAACACGCCGAACTGCTCCGGCCACATATAGCGTACGCTCGCGCCGAGCGCTCTGCGCTTCATTTCGGCGACACGCGCAGGTTCCTTGGCAAGTTCGATCACGGCGTCGACTGCCTCCGCGGGCCTATCGGGCGCGAACGTGACACCACACTCGTGCTCGTCCAGCACACTTCGGATCGTCGGCAGATCGCTCCCCAACACCGCCAGACCTGCGGCCATGTAGTCGAACAGCTTGTTCGGCGCGGCGAGGTAGTTGTTCAGGCTCACCGGCTCGTAGATCACTATCCCGACATCGTGCTCGTGAGCGCACTCGACGACTGCCGAAGGGGGACATGGTTCCAGAAACCTGACATAGCCGTCGACACCGGCCTCGCGGGCGGTCTGGCGCAGCTCGTCCTCCAGGGGTCCGAACCCCTGCATCGACAGCACAGCCTTGCCTGCCGCGCGTCCCATTCCCTGGATGAGCTCGGGGAGTCCGCGGCCGGCCACGAATCCCCCCTGATAGAGAATGCGCAGTGGCTCGCCGACCGGTGCGGCAGCGTCCACCGCCCGCTCCGGGCCATTGATCATCACGTGCGGCGCTGCGATGCGATAGCGACGAGCCAGTTCCTCGGCACGCGCGGAGTTGACCGTGATCACCGCATCGGCACGCCTGATGAGGAAGCGCTCGAGGGCGGAGTACAACGTGCGGTAGATCCCTTCCGGCGCCGCAGTCATGTCCGTGTAGAGCTCGTGCACGTCGTAGATGAACCTGCTGCGTCTGAAACGCTTGAGCAAGTACCCGGCAGGCGCCGCGGTTAGGTCGCATGCGATGACGACAGCCGGGGCCTCGTCTCTGACGGCCTTGTAGTACAGCCAGTTCTCGCGCAATCTCCCGACAAAGTGCCGCACTTGCCCGATCCACCCTGCGTAGGGACTCGGAGGGGTGTCCGGCGTAGAAACAGGCACTGATGCAGTCCCCGCGCCTGGGGACGCGCTCTTGCTGCGACGGGTGTCGAGACGGAGCACGCGGCCGAACGGGGTCTCCTCGTCGGCGAGATCCCCGGGATCCGTGACGATTCCCAGCAGAGTCACCTGGTAGCCAATACCGAGAAGGCCAGCCGCCATCTTGCGCACCCTGGCATCATGCTTGAGGTTGTTGCGCACGACGATGAGCACGGTCCGGGGGGCGTCCGGCCGACGTGCGGAATCGTTCTCTGACATGCTAGGCCGCTCGTGCGACACTGGGTCTCCTTGGCTTCGCGAAGCTCGCAGTCCCGGGCCCAACGCGCATGATGCGAGCCGCCAACGTGCAGGTTACCATGTACGTGTCCCATGACCGCCCTCTACTGCGAGGATTCGTCGTGCCCGATCGGCAGTGTCTGCTCCTCACATTCCGCTTCCCGCCCTACCCCGGTGTCGGGGCCCGAAGGTGGGACCGCCTGGCGAAGTACCTCGCGCGCGAGGGGGTGCAGGTCCACGTCTTGACTGTCGACTGGAGCCGCACATACCCCGGGATCACAACGGACTTCGAGCCCGGAATTCACATGCACACCGTTCCGTGCATCGGCCCGTACCGTCTCGTGCAACGCATCGACCCGGGCACTGCATGGGGTAGGACAATCGACCGCGTTCGAGGGGTCGCAAGACGCTGGGACTGGACCGGGTTCGCCGACGAAGCGAGATGGTGGGGACTCACGATGCTGCGCACGGCGGACGCGCTCATTCGAGAACACGGCATCCCGGTGATCGTGGCAACCGGGCCGCCGCATATGGTCAACTACTGGGCGGCCATCCTGAAGCAACGCCACCCCGCGCTGCGGCTCATACAGGACTTCCGGGATCCGTGGACCGACCAGCAGGCCGTGGCACAGGGTCACCACGGGGCCCTGGCCCTGGCGAAAAGGCGGGAAGCGACCGCGATCCGGGAGGCGGATGGTATCGTCACCGTCGGCGCGGACTGGGGAAGGATGTTCGCCGAAAGGTCGTCGCACGTCCCCGTCACCGTCATCCCGAACGGTTTCGATCCGGAGGAACTGGCGGGTATCATGCCCGAAGGCGCCCGCCCATTCCACCTGATGCACGCGGGCAACCTCTTCGCCGGGCGAGAGGCGCCGCTTCGCGCTTTCCTCGGGGCAACCCGCGTCGTCGCTGGCGAGATTCCAGAGATGCGCCTGGTGTTCAGGGGTGGATTTCCCGGGACCGTCCTCGGCGAGTTCCGGGATCTGACGAACGCCGGAATCCTCGACGTCTCAGACCCGATCGACCAGAGGAGAGCATTCGAGTTGATGGCCGACGCCTTCGCCTGCCTGCACTTCAACAGCCCCGGTTCACCCGGAGCACTATCCACCAAGATCTACGAGTACGGGGCCCTTCGGCGACCTGTGCTGAGTGTGAACTATGGCGGCGAGATCGAGGGCCTGATTCGCGAGCACAACCTCGGGAGAAGCGTCCGCGGAGACGATCCGAATGAGATCGCGCATGCGATTCGCGAACTGCACCTCCTCTGGACAGCGGAGCCGGACTTCGTCCAGCCCGTCTCGAATATGGAGGACTTCTCGTATCCGGGACTCGCCGCACGCTACACCGAGGTGCTGTTTCCTCGGCGACCCACGTCGGACCGCGACGATCGGAGTTCCCGTGCTGCAGGGTCGAATAGCTGAAGGACTGAGGAGACGCTATCGCCGCTACCGCTTCGGTGGCCCTTCTCGGGTCTTGAAGAGGCCCGTCAGCGTCTCAGAGAAGGTCTGGCGTATCGAGACGAACGAGAACCACGCGATGCGTCACGCCTGGCTGAAGAGCGTCGTCCATGGGACGGTGCTCGATGTCGGTGCCGGCCACGGCTACGTGACGTGCCAGATGGCATCAGTCGCGGAGCATGTCACCGCCCTGGACGCGACCGACAAGTACCGACAGGCCGCACGAGATCTCGCCCAGATGAACGGCATCACGAACATCTCGTTCGTCGACGGCAACGCCTACGAGCTTCCGTTCTCCGACGAAAGCTTCGACACCGTGGCTCTGCTCGAGATCCTCGAACACCTGGACGATCCCGCCAAGGCAGTAGGTGAAGCGTGGCGCGTCGCCCGCAGGCGCGTGGTTGTTACGGTGCCCGCCCATGATCGGATGACGGAGCTGCCCGGACACATCAACAACTTCAGAACCGAAGATGTCGTGTCGCTCTTCCCCCGAGCAACCTTCGCGAGAGTACGCGACCCGTTTCTCTTCGTTGTCGCCGAGAAGAGCTAGGTGCGCCGAGAAGACTCGTCAGCTGCGAAGCGTGCCGCAAGCTCCTCGCATACGTCGGCAATCCGAGCGCCCGCCTTGCCGTCACGGCGATAGTGATAGCGTTCATCCAGGGCAGCGTAGCGCTCCGGGGGTATTGCGTTGCCGGAGCGAATCCGCTCGATGCACTCGGCGAACTCGGCCGCATCCTTGGCTTCGAGAGCCGTACCCTCGCGAACGAAGGGCACAATGTCTCGCAGCTTGGTCGGATTGACAACAACCACCGGCTTGCGCAGCGATGCAGCCTCGAATCCGGTAGTGGAAGAGTAGAGCACGACGCAGTCAGCGGCGCTCAGAAGCTCCAGCAGAATATCCTCTCGCACATGCGCGACCACTGGCTTCGGGTGCTCCGAGAGCGCCGATTCATATCCCCGCTCCTTGCCCGAACCCAGGGGATGCCACTTGACCACAAGCTGCGTGTCATCGCGATCATCCACGTACTCAAGAACGGGCTTGAGCGTCCTGTAGAGCAGGGCATCCGTAATCGTAGCGTTGGTGTGTTGCGCGCAGAAGAGAATCGTGAAGCGTTCCTCGTCTAGCGACAGGCGTCGCAACGTGGCCTGGCGTGAGGGGTGCGTGTTCGGGCGATCATCTCCTTCTGCGAGACCATCGAACAGCGGATTGCCCACCACCCGAATTCGGTCTGCGCGCGTGCCACCAGCCTCGAGCAGTTCAGCATAGGCCTCCCCGAAGACACAGAAGGCGTCGTACTCGAACTGCGCTCGTCGCTTCGTGCGAGTGATCGTTCCATGCTGGACGTTCACCGAAGGCACGCGCTCTGGCGTGTCAAGAAAGGTGCGAGCTTCGACCTCGAGAACCGTCTCATTGGCAGTGATCGACACGCTCTGCCCCACGACCTTCTGCACGCGCGCGTGAGCTGCCAGAGCTGCCGGAGCTCGCAAGTAGTAGAGAGTGGACAGGTTCCCCGCAATCATGTCGGCGAATGACGACAGGCCCGCGTCGCGAGCCCATTGCCGGACACCTGTGGATGTGAAGCGACGGCCGCGACTTCGCTTGGCGACGACTCGCCTGATGGTCGCCTCGTGGTAGTAGTCGTAGTATCTCGTGGGCTCGACGCCGAATTCTGCGGCCAGACTCTTCTCGAGAGACATGTCCACGAGAACACAGCCCCAACCGCGAGCGCCCAGCTCTTGCGTGGCCGACCTGAGGAACCTCATGTGAGCCTCGTACTTGGCGAAGACTGCGGCCGCCCGCACGCTCCCGCGGGCGGGGTTTCTCTGCGCCCGAGAACGCATCCGCAGAGACAGATCCTGCGTTGACTGGTGCCACGTTGCGGCCACTACTCGAACCGCCGCGCGCGCAAGTCTCAGGGAAGGAGCGCTTGAAGCGGAGGGAGCGCCCGCCGGCGTTGCGGCCCTGACTTCCAGAACCCGGAAGTGCTCTGACAGCGCCAGACGGTCGACGGCCCCTATGCCGTATGTGCGAACCTCGCTTCCCGGAACGACGAACTCGCAGACTCGACGGGCGCGCGCCCGGGCAAGCGCAATCGGATGGAGCGTCCGTGACGACAGGCTCCGACGGACTAGCCGAAGCAGTTCGCTTGAGTGGTGGCCTCCCTTGTCTAGAGCCTGCACAAGACTCCACGACCACTCATGCGCCTCTACATCGAGTTCGATGAGGTTGTCGATGACGCTGATCTCTCGGCATTCAATGCCGTCGTCAAGCGCCGAAACCCTAAGCAGTGGCTCAAGCGCATAGACCAGAACGACGGAAGCTGCGGCTGCTGCGGCAGCCACCTGATCCCAGTCCGCATCGGCACCAACGACGATGGCGCACCCTTCGGCTGGGCACAGGCGCGTTGCACTGTGTGTGGTCATCTTCCCGTGATCCAACCCCGCGTCCCGACTGCTACACATGTATCTGCATGCCGAAGAGCCGTTTGTAGTGTCCGTCCGGCAGTTCGAGCAGTTGGGAATGGGTGCCTACCTCAGCTACCGTTCCCTCGTGAAGCACTATGATCTGGTCGGCACGTTCAACGGTGGCCAAACGGTGAGCGATCACGATGACGGTGCGATTGACCGCTACCGCTTCGAAGGCCTTCTGGATGTACTGTTCGGACTCCGAATCAAGGGCACTCGTCGGTTCATCGAGGATCAGAATATCCGGGTCCTGCAGCAACACCCGTGCGAGAGCCAGGCGTTGCCGCTGACCACCCGAGAAGCGCACACCGCGGTCTCCAATCTGAGTCTCCAGACCTTTGGGAAGATCGCGCACGAATTCGGTGCAGTAGCTGGCGTCAAGGGCCTCGGCGACTCGTGCGTCCGACGGCCTTTCGTCCAAGCCGTACACCAGGTTGTTGTAGATCGTATCGTTGAACAGTATCGGTTCCTGCGTGAGAAAGCCGATGTGCTTGCGCAGGGAGTACAGCTCGAACTCCTCAGCATGTGCGTCGTCGAACGTGATCGAGCCCGACTGCGGAACCCGAAGTCGGGGGATAGTGTCCACAAATGTCGATTTCCCGGCTCCGGAGCGCCCGACCATTGCGGTCAGGCTACCGCGGGGAATCGTGAGTGAGACGCCCTTGAGCACTTGCTCTCCATCGTCCCCATACGTGAAGCACACGTCCTTGTACTCAATTCGCTGCTTGAGCCCCTCGAACGGCAGGATCCCGCCGGTGATGGTACGAGACGTCTCGGCGTCATCGAGAAGCGACTCGACGAAATCGAATGCCGGCATGGTCGCCGACAGCTGCTGACGGCCGAGGTTGATCTCCTTCGACTTCCCGTTGAGCCTCAGAAGGATGAACATGTACAGACCGAGCGCGGAAAGTGTCATACCGAAGAGCTCCACGCCCACCCACATAACAAGGAACACGGCGAGCATCAACCCGGGATCGATAATCACTTCCATACGCGCCGCGGCCATTTCGATCTTGAGAAACGCTTGCCGGAAACTCGCGGCAAGCTTCCGCACGTGTTCGGACTCGGCGTCCTCGCGTCCGCGCATCTTCAAGAGACGGACCGCAGCGAGCCTCTCCCGAATCGCAGAGTAGGCTGCGTTCGTGGCTTTGGTGGCATCCTTGCCGTACGACCGCGAAGAAACAAGTATCTTGCGCACAGCCCAGGAGAGCAGCAGCGTTATCGCCACGGTCAGCACAGTGAGCTTCCAGGAGATCAGACCGAGCACGAAGACGTACGCCGAGGTAATCGCCAGTGCGCCAAGCATCCGAAGGTATATGAGCAGCGCCTGCCCACACTTGCTCGACTGTCCCGTGAGGAAGCTGATCAACTCGCCCTGATCCTGGCGATCGATGAACGACAAGTCGGCGTGCACGACGGCACCGAACGCCCGCGACATAAGTCGCTCGACGGCGCGGGCCATGACAGACGCGGTGTACCACGTATTCAGGTAGAAGACGAACTGTCGAGCGAGAATCGGCAAGAACGCGAGCAACAGCAGTGTCGCCAGATTCAAAGGCACGTGTATGAAGTCCGCAGCGTCGGTCAGAAACGGCCAAACGCCGCCCGTGGGCACCCGGTCACCGCCGCTCTCTAGGAATTGCAGCACCGGCAACAGGAGGCCTATTCCGAAGCCCTCCAGGCCGGCGTAGAGCATGAGCAGCAGCACCATGATTGCGCCCTCGCGCAGGCGCAGCCCAAGCATGCCGAAGATGCGCTTCGTGATGCGAACGTACTTCATCGCGCGTCCCCCTGAAGACCGCGGACCCACTCGACTTCGGCCGCGAGCCCTTCGGCCAGGGCGACCTTCGGCGAGTATCCGAGCACG
>JAENZW010000097.1 GCA_016841065.1 Actinomycetota bacterium | reverse complement strand
GAGATGACCTTGGCGCCCTGGCACCCGGCGATGGTGAGTGCCGACATCAGTCCGGCGACCAGGAGACCAATCGAGACGAAACGCTTCCGACCGTGCATAGGATACCCCCCGTTGCCAGCGGCTTCGCACCTCCACGCGCGTCGAGCCTGCGATGACATGCGTGCATCCACCCGAAGACCTGAGTCTAGCACTGGACGGTGAGCGAACGAGATCCCGCATCGCTGCTGGGCCTCGGGGTTTGCCGGTGGGCGATAGGGCATGAGCTTGGAGCCGATTGGGCCAACGTGTTGCGCGTGAGCTGCAAGACGAGGCACCGCCTCGTCTTGGGAGAGCGTAGCTCTCATTGCCGAGACTTGTCAGGTCGAAGCGCGTGTTGGGCGTCGCCGACTGGCAGTTGCGTGGCGCCTGGCTACGATCCGCTCCATCCTGGCAACTGGCTGGCCTGCCTGACCCAGTCAGCGAACTGGGCTTCATCGAATGCACCGTCTTCGTAGATATTGAGATAGCGGACGTTCTCATCCTTGGACTCACCGGGTGGCGGTGGATTCAGCGACGCTCCGTCGAAGAAGGCCACCTTCACGTACTTGGTGTAGCAATGGTAGTTGAGGAACCAGCCCCGACCCTCTGCGCCGTAGAAGGGGGAGTTCCAGCGGACTGCCTTTCTTGCGTTGGGCACAGCTTGCACGATGATTGCGTCCAGGCGACGCCCGACGTCGCTCTTCCAGCCTGGCATGGCCGCGATGTAGGCCTGCACAGGAGCGTCGCCGTCGGCCTTTGCGATCTGAGGATTGCCGCCCGAGAGAAGAACCGGTTCGGTGGCCTTCCCAGGCTTCTTGACTCGTTGGTCAGGCATCGCGCTTTCCCTCCGGCTTGTGTGCTGACGAATACCTAGATGATTCCCCGAGGATTCAAGCGTACGCCCAACGTCTGTGGCTTGACCTGCGGGCGCAGCGAGTCAGGTCGAAGCCATTGTTAGCTGGCTGTCTGCCCTACCGTGTCACCCGGCATGAGCGCGTCTAGCGTCAGCGCCGCACCATCCCTCACGACTATAGACGCGGCGAGCTCACGAGCCGTCTCGTGAATGGCCGAAGAGCCGCTCACCCTCGCCACCGCTAGCGCAACGGGCTTGACGCTGCGGGCCTGCCCTCGAACCCTTGCCCCGATGCCGAGCTCCTCGACGCGATGGGCCCAGTAGAACTGGTCTGCGAGATGGGGCACAACGACCTGTGGCACTCCGTTTCGCGCTGCAGTCGTCAGAGTACCTGCACCGCCGTGATGTACTACCGCCGCGCACCGGGGAAACAGATGCTGATGCGGCTCGTCGCCGATCGGCAGGCACCACTCCGGCATGGCCTCGGCACTCGTGCCCCCTCGGACCAGGACCGGAAGGTCCGTCGACTCGTGAATCGCGGAAGCGAGAGCCAGAGGCTGGGACAATGCGTGACTTGGCATACTGCCAAAGCCAAGGTAGATTGCCGAATCGTGCCGATCGAGAAACCTGGTCACCTCGTCGCTCAAGCCACCACCGCTCTCAAGCTGAATGGCGGCAGTCTGGACGAAAGGTACCTTGGGATTCGCCGGCGCCGGGCCGAGCGCTTCGTCACACGCCAACACCATCGGTGGTGATCCGCTGAACGGCTCAAGCGAGGTGCCGCGGCGAGCGGGCAGGCCCAACTCCCGGCGTGCCCTGTTGAGGGGCGGCTCGTACAACAGCATCCAGAGTGCATCGAAGGCAGCGTTGACCGCTATGCGCCCAGGACGCGGCAAGCGCTTTATCGGGAACAGCGGCGGCACGTTGTCGTCAGAGTTGACGAACTCCGGAGCCAGCCCCACGTAGCGATAGGGGCAGCCGCGGGAGGCGGCAGCGGTCGGGCCGGCAAGCGGGACTCCGGTGCCCACCACGAGATCCGCTCCAGCCGCGGCTTCTACCAGTTCAGTCACCTGGGTCCGAACTTGTTCGACGTGCATCTTGAGATCGTTGCGGCGCTCAAGAAGTTCATCGGAACGTCCGCCGATACTCTCGAACGCAATGCCCAAGCGCTCAGCATCATCGGCGAAGTCAGGTGGAGCGCAGACGACGGGGTCATGGCCGCGATGTTGCGCCTCAACGGCTAGGGCAAGCATGGGATATACGTCGCCTCTTGACCCTAGGGCGTGTAGAACTAGTCTCATGCCATCCCCCCGTCGCCGCAGACCAGCTATCGTGTTTGCGCTTCAGCCGCGGCCGTGCGCGTCACTTCGCAGGATACCGCTCACGCCGTCGGCTGGATGCGCGGGTTGGGCACTCGCTGGTGTCAGCCTGAGCAGGGTGATCGAACACAGAATCGAAATGAGTCCGACGACGAAGTAGCCAACTGCCAGGCCGTTGATCATGAAGACCAGCTCGAAACCGCACCAAAGAATCAAGAGTGCGCCAGCGGCGAGTGTGGCGAGGTACTGCTTCTCGCTCTTGCGCAGCAGCATCACGGCCACAACCGAGTTTGGGACACCGAGCGCGAGCAGCATCGCGACACCAATCCAGATGAAGTCCTGGAAGAAGACGCTCGCCATAGGGAGCTCCTGGATTACGGGAAGAAGCGCACCGGCTTGCATGAGGCTCCCGTCCGGCCCGGCTATGAAGAGCACGCCGCAGACGAGGCCGGCAAGGCCATTGAGGATACTCACGACAATCAGGAAGCCCCGGGCCATACGTCGCATTCAGTCCTCCGTCTCGACGTGCCTAGCGTGCGTTGAGCGGATGAGCTGCCGGGCGCAGACATCCGTCTTCAGTCGATTCTAGCTTCCGAACGCCCGAGTCTGCTCAATCCGCTGGCTCAACACACGTGTTGAGGTGGATGGGGCGGCCCCGCCGGCTGCGCTCTCACGGCCTTTCCGCCGGTGTGGGAGACTGGTACGGGACCGCGATCTGGTGAGGCGATCACATGGACGCGACTATGTCGGAGCAGGAACTTCGCGAGCGTGCGGCCAGGAGAGTGAAGCAGAAGACTGACTTCTGGACGGGCGCTACCGCATACGTCGTTGTCAACGCGTTTCTCGTATTCATATGGTGGATAACCGGCGCGGGCTACCCGTGGTTCCTGTGGGTCATCGCAGGCTGGGGCATCGGACTGGTCATCCATGCGGTGATGGTGTTCGTCGTACCTGACACGGGGGCTCGCCATGAGAAGGCCATCGCTGCAGAGATGGACAGGATGAGGCAGTAGGCCACAAGGGCCTCGGCGCTGGCGGACAGGCAGCCGTCAGACAGGGCTTCGCCGCCATACACGCGTCCAGAATGGCCTAGCAACGTTGTGTCGAACGTTGTTGCGCTTGACCTGCAAGACGAGGCGTTTGCCCTCGTCTTGTCGAGCGTAGCTCGCTCGCCGAGTCTTGTCATGGTCGAAGCGCTTGTTAGACGCCAGCTTCCTCATCCGCGGACGCAGCGTCCGTCTCAAGTGGGACGACCCTGGTCGTGACAGGGGAGTTGTCGGTGAGCGTCGGAAGGATCTTCGAGAGCACCCAGCCGTTGGTTCTCAGGTAGCCCTTCCCATTGGCTTCCATGCGCCACGGATAGGTCTTGTCGCCTGTGGGCACGAAGGTCCGAACAAGCCGTTCCCCGCGATACTGCTCAATGATGCACTCACTGTTCTTCATTCGCACCCTCGTGGGCATCACGTGCGTCTAGCGTGTTTGCGCTTCAGCTGAAGCGCGCCCCGGCGCGCTTCTTGCCCGAGTCTACCTGACTCGGGGGCGCTTTCTGCTGGAAGCGCGGGTTAGGTGACCGAGGATGCCCGCACTACGAACGCGCCTGCCGCTCTGTCATGCAGTGTCTGTCGCTTCCCGCCGATGAACATCGCGGCCAAGTCGGTCCCAAGAAGCGCCCACACTCCGATGAACCCGGCGGCGTAGAACGGACTCTCAGGATTGCCAGCAAACGAGATCTGCCAGATGAAGAAGTGGGCGAGCTCCCACGGAACGAACTTGACCGCTGTACGAACGACAGAGCGCGACAGGCTCAAGCGTGAACCGCCCGCATCGACCACCGCGAGACCAGCGCGGCTCTTGCCCCAGGTCGCTTGCTTGGGCGCGGCTTCCGACAGCGCGAAATAGAGCGTGACCGGCAAGGTGATCAGCGCGAAGCCGACAGCTTGGGCTCGCACAGGATTGGAAAACAGTGTCGCTGCCACCTCTGGAGCGAACCGATAGGCCGAGGCCCCAACTGCGACGAGGGGGATCAAGTAGGCCAGGATCACCAGATAATCCCAGCCGAAGGCGATCAAGCGCAGCCACAGGCCGGCTGGCTTCTGTGGCGGCATCGACACGATCCCCCCCGGTTCACCTAGCGTTGAGCGGATGAACTGCCGGGCGCAGCGTTCCGCTTGCGACCTAGTCTAGCTTCCCAGCGTCCGAGTCTGCTCAATCCGCTGGTTGTGTTGTCACACGGAAGCTTCTCGGTGGGGAGCCGACTGCGAGTTGATTGGGATATCGGTGAGTGACCGGTTGAATCGGTCCCCTACTACCGTGGTCTCTCCATCGCTTCCGACAACTGTGCTTCAGCCCCTCGGTTCCGCACGATCCTCTTCAGAAGAAGGAATGTGAGAATCGCGCATATGGAGCCAAGCGCGCTGGCGATGACATCGTATCCATCACGCACTGCACTGACGCCAAGAACGGAGGTCAGTTCTTCGACTGCCAGGATGGCGAATGCCCCCAGGGCTGTTGCGACGATGACCGCTGTTCCCCTCGTGTGGCCGAACCGTCCAGTGAGAACCGGGCAGGCGGTGGAGAGGCCTATTACGCAGGCCGCCATGAAGTTCGAGTAGCTGCCTGACAGCGTCGCGAGAACCGTCCCTCCGGCGAAAGCAGGACGCAAGTACTCCTTGTTGAGGGACACAGACAGGAAGAGGAAGGCAAACAGAGCGGCGTTCACCGCAAGACATGTGGTCATGCTTCGTCGCCTTCCATTCCCGCCCACGAGAAATCGCTCCCTTGCAGCAGCTCTGCTCATTCCAATCCGTTGGCGACCCTGCTGTTGGGCAGACCGGCCAGCAGTAGCCTCTCGCCGTGTCAACACAACGTGTTTGCGCATGACCAGCAGCGTGGTCGCGCCCCCCTCCACGTTCAGGATACCGCTTGAACGACCGCGCTGTCTGAGTCGATGCGCGGGTTCGACACACCCTCTGGGCGCAGCAGGGACTCGCGCGCGACGGGATCCAGCCTGGGACCGACAGTAGATCAGTCTCGAGCATCAGGGCAGCAGTATCCTGCGGTACATCGCGCCCTCTGGAGACCTGGAGTGCGTGGAGTACTAGCCACGAGTCGCTGCCCGCCGGTTGAGAGTCTCGGCAACGTGGAACGTAGTACAGACCGGCACCCGGTGGCGTGGAGGAGGTGATAGGATCATGAAGCGGATCACGGTCGTCTTCCTCGTCGTAGTGCTCTCAGTGATGTTCGCGATTCCCGCAGTCGCACACGCATCTTCAGGCAGCATGCCCGGCGCGGCCGCGGCGAAAGGGCTACATAACGCGGCTGCAAACGGGGGCATGGCTGGCAACTCAGCTCTGTTTGAGCGGTTCCATGGAGACGCTGAGATGCCCGGCGCGGCCGCGGCGAAAGGGCTACACAACGCGGCTGCAAACGGGGGCATGGCTGGCAACTCAGCTCTGTTTGAGCGGTTCCATGGAAGCTAGTGCCTCGAGTACGGCGATCCGTCCCGGGGTGAGGAGCTGACTAGTCTCGGCCTCCCGGGGCGGATCGAAAGCCTCGAACTCATCAGGTCGAATCCAGACCCGGCCGGGTTGTGTCGAACGTGTTTGCGGATAACCTGCAAACCGAGGCCGCCTGAGGCCTCGGAGGAAGCGTAGCTTCCGTGCCGAGGTTTGTCAGGTTGATCCGCGGGCTAGCTGGGCGGTTGTGCTTCCTCGCCCGGTGTCCATGTGGGCGCAGATGTGATTACTGGGGCGACCTGCAGTGACCCGAACAGAGCGATCAGTGCCGCCACCACGCTCAGGTACAGGCCTGACCCCACGGATGCTGCCACACCGAATTCGGACTCCGAGATGCTCTGCGCGACGTCGACGAAGTCATAGATCGATGCGGCTGCCGCCAGGCCTGCGAGGATGGCCCCGCCGATGAATCGCTTGCCCGGCCTCACCGGGCGCAGGAAGACCATGATTAGCAGGATGATTCCGATGCCACCAGTGATGACACCGTCTCCCTCGTAGCCCGCCTTGGTCATCGTTCCGAAGATGCTCGTGATCTTGGCCCAAGGTAGCGCTGCTCCGAGCAACAAACCCGCCGCGCCTGCAACCACAAGCTGATGCCCACGATGCATTGCCGCTCCTCCCCGACGTGACTGGCCTCTGCGATTGTCCAACGGGCGCTCCCGCCCCAGCCAACGTTGAGCGCGTGAGCTGCGAGGCGCCACGCGCGGTTTCCAGCCCGAGTCTAGCTCACGGGCGCCGAGTCTGCTCGACGCGCTGGTTGGGCGAGTACCTGGCTCTTGCCCATGTCTAGTCGGGGCAAGTCAGACTGTAGGGCCGCGCGAACGCAACCCCCGTCTCCCTTCGGCTAGACTGTATGCGCAGCACACCGAAGAAAGGCGCACCATGGAGCCGGTCAAGATCATCCCGTGTCTGGACATGAAGGACGGCCGTGTCGTGAAGGGCGTCCATTTCGTGGACCTGCGCGATGCAGGGGACCCCGTCGAGAACGCGGCGTTCTACCAGCAAGCGGGTGCCGACGAGCTCGCCATGCTCGACATCGCCGCGACCGTCGAGAATCGGAAGACGCGCCTCGAGTGGGCCGCGGCGGTAGCCGACGTGATTTCGGTCCCGCTGACTGTTGGCGGCGGCATCTCGTCGGTCGGGGACATGGGCACGCTCTTCGACGTTGGGGTCTCCAAGGTCTCGATGAACAGCGCCGCCGTCCGTGACCCGCGGGTCATCGCGGAAGGCGCGAAGATCTTTGGGTCTGAGCGCATCGTCGTCGCCATCGACGGTCGCAAGAATGAGTTGATGCCGTCCGGTTTCGAGGTCGTCGTTAGCGGGGGCCAGAAGCCGACCGGCGTCGACTGCGTGGAGTGGGCGCAGCGGTGCGAGGCCCTCGGCGCGGGCGTGATCCTTCCCACCAGCATGGACGGCGACGTCACGCTCGCCGGCTACGACATCCCAT
>JAENZW010000096.1 GCA_016841065.1 Actinomycetota bacterium | reverse complement strand
CCACGATCGCGTCGCGGACTTCCTTCTCGCCGCCCGTGTCCGCCACGGTGGCGCACTGGCCGCAGCCCATGATGAAGACGCGCTTGGCGTCTATGTCGTCCAAATTCTGCTTGATTCGCGCCCAGTCGCGGGGGCGTGTGATTATCATCTCTTCGACCTCTCTTACCTGCGACGAGACAACGCCGCGTGAGAGCACATGATACTACGGTAGCGAACACCCCGAAGCCACAGATTGGCAGCGGCTACTGGACCGCCTTCTCGATCTGGCCGAACGTCGCCGGAGTGACGCTCACGGTTCCGCCGAAGACCCAGACCTGTTCGAGGCCGCTCTTGCGACTCTTGAGCCAACTCTCGCAGTCCGCCTGCAGTGGGGCGCTACTCGTGATGACGAGCGCACCGCCGACACCGCCGGTCATCGAGCCGCCGGTCAGCGCATCGGCGAGCTTGGCCGAGACTCCCGTGTGGGTGGCTTCGAGCCATCCTTTGGCGACAGCCGCGTCGGCGACAGCCTTGGCAGTCGAGTATCTAGTTCGGCCGTACCAGCGGTTCGCACTCGACACCCCGAGGCTCTTGGCGACCGCATCGCTCACCGTATTCGGCCCGCCTGCAATGAAGCGGTTGGTGGCGGAGATGCCCAAGTCCGCAAGCGTGCGATTCGTCTGTGACGGAACGCTGTTGGCCGTCACCAGCAGTACCGGCGCTCCGGTCCTCGCCGAGACCGCCGACAGAGCCAGTGCGTCGAAGAACTTGGTCGCGTCCGCGCCGTTGGCAATCAGCGCGCGGGTGGGCATTTCGCTGCCCCGTACCGCCTTCATCCTCAGCGCTACCGAACGCGCGAGATCGTAGCGGCTTCCAGTCTCGAGAATGCGATCGAAGAGCAGACCGTCGGCAGCGTCGCTTCCGAACTTCGCCTTCACTCCGGCGCTGAGTTCGTTGAGACGCGCCCACGGCACCGAGAAGCTGCCTCCGACGACGTGGACCACTACCGAGTCGGGTCCCATCTGGTTCGCTTCGGCAATCTCGCCGATGGCCTGTATGGACGAGGCCGGGACAGAGCCCGACTTGACCAGGATCAGTGGCGCGCTTCCGTACGCCCACGAAAGCCCGGCCGCCGTTAGCGGATCGGCCGCTGCCCGATCTTCCCCGGAGGCAAGGATCACGTGAGTGACGCCCGGCCATGACCTATCGCCAGCAGGGTCCTTCGTCTCGCGCGCCGCATTCACGGCGACCTCGTATCGGTCGCGTCCGGAGATGCGTTTCACCCGTGCGGGAACGACCGGGGCATCGACCCCGATCTCGACGATGCCCGTTTGTGAGGGTCCGTACACTCCCGCTACCCCATCAGCATCCGCGCGGTACCGTGTCGCCACGGTCGGGGACACGGCGAACAGAACGGTCCCACCCTCGCCTGTGGTGCCGGTGGCAAGCTGCTGCCACGTCGTTCCGTCAACGGAGGTATAGAGGGTAACGGGCATGCCGAAAACGTCGGCGGCGCGATAGTCATTCACATCCACGGTCACCTGGGCCGACCCGCCCGGCGGCACGGACGGAACCGACGCGGATATTGCCGCACCCGTCGACAGAGGGAGTCGATAGTGCGGCGCTGTGACCGATGGCGCGGACAGGAGCGGCACGAACGGGATCGTCGCCGGCAAGCTCGCCGAGTCGTTCTTGTCGTAGATCATCTGCTCGACGACAGACTCGTCCGTGGTCCCCCACCAGTTGGCCGTCGCATCCATGGATGCCGCAGCTCCCCAATCCGAGAGCGAAGCGGTCACCATACCGGGGTTCAGGAAGCTGTTGCCATGCACGAACGTCGAGTAGCCGAGGTATGCCTCACGATTCTGCACGGCGGCATTCCGGAGCGGTCCTTCCGCATCAGCGCGCCAGAAGATGTTGCTCCAGACATCGACATCCGCGCCCCAGACGTGCGTCGTGAGCTTGCCGCCGTTGAGGAAGATCGTCCGTTCTACCGTGCAGCGCTCGGTCGGGAACCAGAGATACAGTTGGTCCCCGGAGTTCGTCACGAGGGAGTCCGTGAGGGCAAAAGAACCGTATAGCCTGTGGCCACCGCCCTGAACGCTGCCGCGATCGAAATCGCCGTGTTCGATCCGAACGGAGCACGGCTCGATCGTGTCGGGAAACTCGTAGAAGCCGCGACCCTGCAGATGAACGTCTCGGAAGAGGATTGGCGAGTCTGTCGTTCCGATTCCAGACACCGCGCCCCACACCTCGAGCTGATGCCCGTTGCCGACCACGGTGACTCCGGGCTCGATGGTGAGCGTCGCCCCGTATGAGACCTCGATGTCCGAGCTCAGAACGTAGGGTGACTCCGCCGCGGTCCAGGTCGTGGTCGCGTCGATGATCGCCGGCGCATCTGTCGCGTTCGCCTGAGCGGGAAGCACAAGCGGCATCGAGGAGGCGCATAGGGAGGCGACGAGTAGAAGCGCGACCCAGGAGGCCGGGCTACGTCGCCTGCTCCCATATGAGACCCGCGCTAGCAATATCTACCTCCAATGGAGCGACTAGTAGGGAATCGGGATCACGACGACCCCGGCACCGCCCTTGGCCAGCGTCGCGCTCACCCAAACGCCGGAGTCGGTCGGCATTTCGAACGTGGTCTTGGCCGTCTGGTATCCACTCTTGCTGATCTCGATGGTATACGTTCCTTGTCCGACAGAGGGAACCAGGAACCTTCCGTCCGAGTTCGACTGCGTCGTCCAGGTGCCGCCGTCGGTGGAAGTGATCGCGATCGTCGCGTCTCCCACGGGCCGGTCGTAGGGGTCTCGAACGGTGCCCTGCACCGTGAACTCCAAGACGGATGCACCGGCCATCGCCGTAGCTATTGAACGGCCTGCCTGCAGCACGGGCACCTCGAAAGGCGAGGGGGCGTCGCTCAGACCCTGGAAGAGTGGGGACATCCAGGCGATTGATATCGCGAGCACGACAGAGAACATCTTGGCCGAAGCCGCGCCATCAACGCCTATGTACGGCAGGATCCCTCGTCCTGTCTCCACGCCATGCACGGTCTTCGAGTCGCCCCACGACACCGGGAATACGGCAGTGCAGAAGACGACCATCCAGTGGAACGTGAAGAACAGCAGATACGGAAGTATCAGGACGAGGAGTCTCGATGCGCGCGCGCGAAGGACGGTCGTGCCCAGAGCTGAGATCATGAGCCCGAGCGAAACCAGCCAGAACCACGGGGAGAAGTACGAATAGCCGCGAATCACATCCGGGAACAGGAGTGACAGGTACCCCATCAGCAGCAGCGACATCGCGAGCGCCACGAACAGCGGCGAGTAGAGATACATCTGGTCGATCACGCCGAGGGCGTCCCTGCCGCTGCTGCGCCGGGCGGCGATCTCCAGATGCCCCCGAATCCAGCGCTTGCGCTGCTTGATGAGAGCGTCCCACGATATCGGCTTCTCGTCGTAGACCCAGGCCCACGGCAGGTACGTCACCTTGATGCCGTGAGCGACCAGGCGCGTATGCATCTCGAAGTCCTCGACCAGATCGCGCGTCCAACCGTTGAGCTGCTTGAGCACGTAGGTGCGGGCAGCGAAGCCGGTCCCGCCGATGGAGGAGCCCATACCGAGTGCCGCGCGCCCGCGATTCCATATCTCCGAGTAAATCAGGAACTCGAGGTCCTGGAAGGCGGCGAGCAATGAGTCCTTGGCGTTGTAGGCACGAATCTGCGTCTGGACCGCCATCACTTCCGGATCGCTGAAGGCCTTGGCGATCTTGGAGAGGAGGTCGGACGGAACCTGGTTGTCGGAGTCGAGTTCGAGCACAACGTCACCCTCGACATCCGGGAGCACCAGGTTGAGCGCGTCGGCCTTCACACCGTTCTCGAACGTCGCCTCGATGACCTTGATCCGCGGATCACCCTCACCCGCGCGGCGCGCGACTTCGGCCGTGTTGTCCGTGCAGTTGTTCGCGATGACGACGAGAGTCCAGTTGTCGTAGTCCTGATCCTTGAACTGTGCGACGAGCCGTTCAGCCACCGGCTCCTCGTTTCGCGCGGGCGCGAGGATCGTGATGTGCGGCCGCTCGGACGACGCGTATTCCGGCGAGTGCTGCGGACGGATGAACGGGAACACCTTCGGAGACAGCAGCGACGCTATCCAGAGCATCGGCCACAACATGCCGAAGATGATCAGTGCGACACCGCCGCCGATCGAAAGCGTTGTAGGAATCCCAACGAGGTAGATCATGCCGGTTACCGCAAGAAGGAGGCTGCCCGCCACAAGCGGCTTGATCCACGGCCGCGACAGCTGGCGCTCGAGCCTGGGCTCGGGCCGGGATTCATGCGCTGATGTCACCTTGCGTATGGACATGGTCACTTCACCCTGTCCACGAACAGCGTCGAGCCATCACCCGAAGGAAGAAGCACGAGGTAGATAGCCGCGTCATCGCCCGCCCGGAGCGCGGTTCGCGCGTCCGGGTTGGTCGATGCGAGAACATCCACCGCGACCATGCGCTCACCGTTGTCGGGATCGTCGGTGTCGGGCTCGCCGCTCGGCTCGCCGGTCGTCGGATCAATCGGACCGAGCAGCTCCGCGGAGTCAACGTGAAGTGCGACGACCCCGCTTTCGAAGTTCGCCCATCCGAGCACACGAACGGCGCACCTGTACGTTTGCGGCGTCTCGATCGACACGTCGAGTCGCGAAAGCGCGCCAGGCGGGACCGTTCCAAGATCGATAGGCGGCACCACGCCGGCGGGGGAAGCTCCGCCGGCGGGTGCCGCACCATCCAAGGTAGCGCCGTCGCGCGAGGCCCCCGTGGAGACGGGTTCGCCAGTGTCCGCAGCTTGGATCATCTGTGCGGGAGCGGTGGCGATGGAGGCGGCGGTAGCTACCAGGGACGACTGAGTTGATGAGGCCTCAGACGAATGAAGGGATGCTTCGCGCGAGTCGCTCGAGGAGTCGCGGAACGCAAGGAACGCCACAATGACCGCGAGGGTCACTGCAGCGGCTCCAAAGAACCAGGCGCGCTGTCGCGCGCTGATGCGCGTGCCGGCTACCATGAACGACTGCTTCCCTTCGGGTCGCGCTCCTCTCCAAGAGCTGCGGCCCAATCGCCCGGTTGTGCACTGGACGCTGCGGGAATCGCACCCGGCCTCACGGGTATTGCGACTCCGGCAATCGTGTTATCGGTCACAATCCCGAATCGCTTAAGTCGCTCAAGGAGACTGCCGATAGATATGACATGCAGGAGTTTCTCTGCGACAGGACATCGGAGGACAACCGGAGAGAGACCGATGAGTGGTAGAGTCGCGAGACTGTCACACACGACCAGGACGGTAGCCATCGTCCTGGTCATCGGCGCGTTCCTCGCGATGCCGTCAGTCGCTCTGGCGAAGAAGCCCGGCACCGATCCGGCTCCAACCGCACGTCCGTATGTCGAGTCGATCTCGAGCTACGCCGCTCCGAGAGGCTCGGAGGTGACGATCTACGGAACCGGCTTCGGTCCGGTGAAGAAGTCGAGCATTGTGACGTTCGCAGGAATGGCTGGGAACATCGTCTCCTGGACCGACACCGAGATCGTCGTCGCCGTCCCGAACAGGTGCGACGCCGGCTACATCGGAGTCGTCGTCGACGACGTCTGGAGCAACGGCGTGTTCTTCGTGCCTGCACTTCCGCCCGCGATAAGCGGTCTGTCCGCCGACAATGCACCTCCGGGTGAGACCATCACCATTTCAGGCAGCGCATTCGATTCAGATCAGGGCAGCGGTTCCGTCACGATCGCCGGCGTTACTGCCGATGTCGTGTCATGGAGCGGCACTGAGATCATCGTGGTCGTTCCCGAAGGCGCTCCGGCGGGCTACGTGGGTGTCTGGCAGAACACGCTCTGCAGCAATGGAGCATTCTTCGTGCCGGGAAGCGTCCCGGCGATTGAGAGTGCGTCCACAAGCATGGCTCTCGTAGACGATACGGTCACGATCACCGGACAGAACTTCGGCCCCGCCCCCGACGCTGCCGACTCCGTCACCGTCGGCGGCGTTCCGGCTGCGCCGACATCGTGGTCGGACACAAGTATCACGTTCACTGTCCCTGAGACCGCCACAACCGGCTACATCGGGGTATGGCGGTACGACCGCAACTTGTGCAGCAACGGACAGTTCCTGCTCGTGGCTCCCCGAATAGAGTCGGTGTCCTCCTGGTGGGGAGAGCCTGGCTCGGTCCTTACGGTGCAAGGCGTCGGCTTCGGCAACACTCCTGACCGCATCACCTTCGCGGACATCGACGCGGCAGTCGTGTCCTGGACGGACACGCAGATCACGGCGACCATTCCGTCCGGCGCACTCCAGGGCTACGTGGGGGTGTGGAGGGGCAGCGCCTGCTCGAACGGAATCTGGTTCCTCGCCACCACGCAACCGATCATCGCCAGCGTGGACGCAACCAGCGTCGTCCCCGGGCAGCTTGTGACCATCGACGGGTCGAACTTCGAAACGCAGACTCAGTACTCGCAGGTCACCATGGGTGGCGCCGAATGCGAGATCGTGTCGTGGAGCGACACGCGCATCGTCGCAAGAATGCCGGCCGTCATCATCGAAGGGTATCTCGGCGCATGGAAGTACGGTGTGGCGTCGAACGGCTGGTACCTGCCGGTAGCGACTACGCCGTAGCGCTGGTAGCTTCCCTCACAACCTGCACACAGCCCGGCGCGTCATCCGAGTAGCCCGCCCCTATCGAGCGCGCCCAGTCCTCGGTGACGACCGCCCCTCCCACAAACACTGGCAGCCCCGGATCGGCTTTGGCCAGCGCCGCGACAGTGCGCTCCATCGCGGGCAACGTCGTCGTCATCAGCGCGGACAGGCACACCGCGTCGGCACCCGCGGCAGCAGCTAGGATCTCCTCGGTAGGCACGTCGACACCGAGATCGGTGACCGCGTAGCCGTTGCTCTCGAGCAGCGAGACGCAGATGTCCTTGCCGATCGAGTGAATGTCGCCCTTCACCGTCGCGAACACCACGCGACCCTCATCTACGCGGTCGGCCTCGGGGAGATGCTCTTTGACCCGCGCCACGGCGGCCTTCATCGCTTCGGCAGACACCATGAGCTGCGGCAGGAAGACCTCTCCCTTGCCAAAGGCGTCGCCAAGTGTCTGGATCGCGGGCGTGAGTACCTCGGCGATCACGCGCCCGGGCGCGAGGCCGTCACGGATGACGGCGTCCACGAGTCCGGGCACGGCCTCCGCATCGCCCCTCGAAACGGCAGTGGCGGGCGACTCGGCCGTCCCGCCCGGCCCCACGG
>JAENZW010000095.1 GCA_016841065.1 Actinomycetota bacterium | reverse complement strand
CGAAATCGGGCGATTAACTCAGCGGGAGAGTGCCTCCCTTACAAGGAGGAAGTCGGGGGTTCAAATCCCTCATCGCCCACCAGTGACTCTCGAGGCCCCGGCGGGAATCCGCCGGGGCCGTCGTGCTGTGCGACGCCGCTACTCCAGAATGCGGACGACGTGCCAGTCCCCCGTCCCGCTTCTCTCGATCTCGACGACCGCTTGTCGCCAGAGCTCGTGTTGGGTGAGCGCTTCGACAGTGTCATCCGCGCATGTGGCCGGGGCGACCTCGCCGTTGTCTAGCTTGACTTCGATCATCACTGTGACTTCACCGCCACTTGCGGGGAACTGCACCACGTCCGACGGGGCCATGGCGATGGCGGTGGTTGGACCTTCAATTTCGCCAGGCGGCGAGCTTCCCGGCGCGGTTCTCCCGGATTCACGCCCAGTGCCAGCCCACACCAACAGCAGCACCAACGAGAGACCCGCGAGAACAATCACCAAGACAGTCTTGCCCGAGGGTCTCGCGGTCCCTCCGACAGCCGAAGTGATCTCGTCGATCTCGCGAAGCTTCTCCCGCGCCTTCTCCAAACCGGGATCCATCTCCAGGGCTGCCCGGAAGTCGTCGCCGGCCTGTTGTGGATTGCCGGTCAGCATGCGCATCCAGCCCCTGTTCGTGTCACCGATTCGCCCCTGGTAGCGTCATACCCATCTGCGCGCTGACCCCCATCATGGTGCGCTGCAGTATCCAGATGGCGTGCTGGGTACTCACTGCAACGTCGGTCGGCCGAACGGGTATGTAGGTCGGCCGACCGGGTATGTAGGTCGCAGGCGGGGGGCGAAGCTGCGACACGAAGACAGCGGGGATTCGTGCAGGAGGGGATTGCTCATGAAACGATTGTGCATCTGTACAGCGCTTCTGGCAGCGTTCACGCTCGCGTTGACTCCAATGGCGTCTGGCGCTGGTGCGGGCACTGTCTCGATGGACGTGGTCGTCGTCGGTGACATGGAGAACACGACAATGAGGTTCATCCTTGAGGCACAGGGCGAGCGAGGAACGCTCGGGAAGAACAGCTACCGCCCGGCGTCGGGCACCTACGAGATCGGCTACTGGGACGTCGAAGCTGACGATTGGTACTCCGGATGGCCGGAAGTCGGCGCAGCCAGCAACATCGTCGTGGACAGACGCGAGGCGTGGTTCGACATTGAAGCCGGAACGGAGTTTCACATCGTTGATGGCGGCAAGGGATACACAGAGGATGCCCTGGAGACTATGGGGGACTGGGATTGGGTTCCAATCGCGTTGCTCGACGGAGACATCAAAGTGCGCTAGAACGGCAGGGCTGGCTGTCCGCGCTCAAGGCCAACGCCCCACACGAAGTCGGTCCGCTGCTCGACCCATACCCTCGCAGCGCGCATGCGTACGCGCAACTCTTCGGCCGAGCAGCGTAGGTCCGTGCAGGATGCCAATCAGCGCGTAGAGCAGAAAAGACAAAGCCGGAGAGCTACGCTCTCACAAGACGAAGCAAAGGCGGCTTCGTCTTGCAGCTCACGCGCAAACCAGTTGGGCGCATAGGCGACGTACAAGACCATTCACGATGGCCCACCCAGAGACTCACGAGGCCTCGGCGACATCGCCGGGGCCTCTTGTCATATCCTGATGGCATCCGGTACAGACTCGAGAAGCAACGCGTCAAGGGGAGGATCTCATGATGAGGAGAAGGACCGCGCTGCTAGTCGTCCTGCTAGTCTGCCTTGGCGCGCTCGCGCTCGGGGGCTGTGGGAGTGACGACACGAAGAGCACGTCTGCCACTGCGGAGAAGTCGACACAAGCCGAGACGGATTCCGACAGCGGCGGGAGCGGGGATCCTGTTGCGATCGCCGGGCCCGAGGACCTCGCCGGAACGTGGACGGGCACATGGAACAATATGTACTCCGTCGGCGGGAGTGAGCCCGAGGCCTGGGCGGAAGGCTCGATAGAGTTCAGCGCCGAGGGGACCTACCGCAGCCAGTTCACGCCCGTCACCGATGAGGCCCCAGTGGACATCTCGGAGGAGTTCGCGATCGGCGAAGCGTTCGGCCTGACCACGGTCACGATCCACGGTCGGCCGTATTTCGCGGAGATCAACGGCGATACGCTGACTCTCACCGGGTATTCGGATGACGGATCGCCGGACGGATCGCCGACCTTCGTTCTGACTCGCTAGCGATTCGGCAGAGCGGGCGTGCGGTATCTATAGACACAGCACAAACTGAGTCCACAGTCAGCTCAGGAACGGAGGTTCGCAATGGCAGGCAACGCAACGTGGCGACCGCGGGACACGCACGGCAAGTTGTCGGAGGCCAAGGAGCGCGAGCTTCCTGACTCGGCATTCGCCTTCCCGGCGCAGCGCAAAGGACCGCTAACCGGCGCCGCCTACGTGGCGGACGCGATAGCTCGATTCGGGGAGTTCGACGATGTCTCCGACGAGGACCGCGATCTCGCTTTCGAGAACATCCGAAAGGCCGCGGCACACTACCACGTCACCATGACCGAGACGGACTGGCGGCAGCTCGGCACGCGCACTCCCAGGCCCGGGTTCCGACGCGGCGGACGCTAGCGCGGCACCTCCCCGGCGACCCATCGGCCGTTTGACTCGCCGCTCCGTGTGCTACAAATCTGTTGTGGGCTTGTCCGCATAGGCCTGGAGGCCATTCGACGCGCCGAAGAGAACGGCTCGCCTTCGGCATACGTCGATGTCGCGCAAGGGGGCAACGATGTTGCACATCAGGAGGCTCGGTCTACTCGTCGTCGTGTTCGCGCTCGCAATGACCGTCTGTTCGGCCGGATCCGCGGCCGGCGCGGAGGTGTTCAGCGTCGTCCGCCTCACAGCGAACGCGTTCTATGACGGCGACTGCTATGTAGACGGTACCCGTGTCGTATGGGAGGGCGAGGGCGGCGCAGATGGCGGCGCCGACAACGAGGTCTTCACTTGGACGCCTGCGACGGGCGTCGTGCAGCTCACCGAAGACCAGGAAGACTCGTGGTTGCCCCGCTGTGACGGCGACCGGGTGACCTGGGTCGCTTCCGGTGGATCCGACGGTGGCACCGACATGGAGATCTTCACGTGGACGCCGACGGGCGGCACGGTGCAGGTCACCGAGAATGATGTCGAAGAGGACTCCGCGTACGCGTGCGGAAACCGGGTCGCGTACAACGGCAAGGGCGGTTCCGACGCCGGGACGGACTGGGAGCTCTTCGTCTGGACGTCGGGTGTCGGTACGACGCAACTCACCGTCGACGACGCCAACGTCTCGTTCTACTCCTTCGAGGGAGATCGTCTCGGCTGGTCAGTGTCAGGGGGATCCGATCTGGGCTCGGACACCGAGGTCTTCAGCTGGACTCCCGGTGGCGGGATCGTGCAACACACCGTGAACAATGTCGACGACTCCGCGCCGTCCGTAAATGCGACCCGCGTGTCGTGGGCAGGCAAGGGTGGGTCGGACGGCGGAACCGACTGGGAGACGTGGACGTGGACCCAGGCCGGGGGCATCGTGCAGCTTACCGAGAACGACTACCACGACCTGTCGCCGATGACGTCAGGCGACCGGCTCGCGTGGCAGGCGTTCGGCGGTTCGGACGGTGTCGGTGACTACGAGGTATTCACGTGGACTCCCGGCACCGGTGTGGTCGAGGTGACGACGGACACCTGGAACGCATACAACGTGAGAGTGTCTGGCGACAGGGTGACCTTCCACACATCAGCGCCCGCCACTCCCTCGATGATTCGAATGTGGACGCCCACGGGCGGCATTCAGGAACTCAGTCGCAGGGGTGAACCCGCTGAAGCGTACGCGGAGGTATCGGGGAATCGTGTCGTCTGGTGCAACCCCACGTCCGACGATGCCGAGGTCTATCTCGCGACCTTCGGCCCTGTGCCGGTGGAGCGGCTCGCCGAACGAACGCGCTATTCGACTGCGGTAGACATCGCGCGCGCCGGGTTCGACCCGCTCGACGATAAGACGTGGGTCGGGGTGACCGACATCGTGCTCGCGTCGGGTGAGGATCGCGCGGCGGCCGACCCGCTCGCGGCGAGCGGTCTGTGCTGGGCGTACGATGCCCCGCTCTTCCTCACGCAGAGCACCGGCGTGCCTTCGGAAGTGAAGGCCGCCGTCAAGGAGATCGCGAACGCGAACGGCAACATCACCGTCCACATCGTCGGCGGACCGGCCTCGGTGCCTGACGCGCGCTTCAGCGAACTCTCCGCCTACGTTGGTGCCGGCAAGCTGACGAAAGACCGGCTGCGCGACAGCGGCAACCGGTACGACATGGCGTACACCATCGCGCAGCGGATGAAGACCGCCAACGGCGGCGTCGCGCCGGATGTCGTGCTCGTGGCCAACGGCGCGGACGCAACCAAGTTCTTCGACGCGCTCGCGCTTTCACCCATCTCGGCGGCGCAGGGGTACCCGATCCTCCTCGTGAAGGCAAATGAGATTCCTTCGGCAACACAAAGCATCATCAACTCGTTCGCTCCGTCGAGAGTGATCGTGGGCGGGGGACCGAACACTGTGTCCGATGGCGTGAAGAACGCGCTCGGCGCCGAGCGCTGGTATGACGGAAACCGCTACACGACCGCTCTTCGGATTGTGGGCGGGGCGATTGACGAGGAGTGGCTGTTCGCGGACACCGTGGGTATTGCGGCGAAGCTACCGGACGCGCTCACTGGAGGTTCCGTCGTAGGCCGAATGGGCGGCGTGCTGCTTGTCACGAACGGCACCAGTCTCACGGGCGAGGTGGGCACGTGGCTCACTACCCACAAGACCGCAGTGCATTCGTGCTACGTCTTCGGCGGCCCGAATTCGCTCACGGCGACAGTGAAGGCGGCGATCGCAGGGAAGCTCCAATAGGGATGTGACGGCAGGGCGTGTCCCTGATCGGGGGCACGCCCTACCCGCAACCCCTGCCGTCCGCCAGCCGTTGTAACCCCCGAAGGCCCTAGGGGCAACTCGACCAAGCGGTCGTGAGGGGGATGCATCATGATCCGGATCACCGGCGAGCGCCTTCGCGCGTTCTGGACTCGCGCGCTCGTGCTCACTGCGACAGCGGTGCTGCTAACGGGGGCGTATGCCATCGCCAAGCCTATCGCCGATGCTTTCACACAAACGGCGAAACTCGTCGCACCTGACGGCGCGGCCGGGGATGGCTACGGCTACTCTGTCGCCATCAGCGGCGATGTCGCCGTGGCCGGCGCCTATCGCAACGACGCTGTCGCGCTCGACGCGGGCGCCGCGTATGTCAGCGTGCGGGATGGCGCGTGGTCGCAGGACGCGACCTTGCGGCCAGCCGACCTCGGCGCCGACGACCGCTTCGGCCAGGCGGTGGCGGCATCGGGCGAGCGGATCATCGTCGGCTCGCCGCGCGATGACGACCTCGGTCTCGACACCGGGGCCGCGTACGTGTTCGTACGCACCGCCGAAGGGTGGCAGCAGGAGGCGAAGCTTCTGCCGGCGGGAGGCATCGACTACGGCAGGGCAGGTCAGGCGGTCGCCATAGACGGCGATACCGCTGCGATCTCAGGTGGTCGGAAGGTATTCGTCTACGTCCGCACCGACACCGGCTGGGCGCAGCAGACGGTCCTCACGTCGCCGACCGGCGTCTACGACTACTTCGGCTGTTCGATCGCGCTGTCTGGCGACACGCTGGTCAGCGGGGCGCATGGCTTCCAGTCGACATACGACGAGGGGCGCGCGTACGTCTTCGCACGCGCAGGCGACGCATGGAGCTTGCAGGCTACGCTGCAGGCGGCAGACGGGGTCTCCAACGACCAGTTCGGCTTCTCGGTGGACGTCGACGGCGACACCGCACTTGTCGGTGCGTGGGGCGATGACGACCTCGGCCTCACGTGCGGGGCGGCGTACGTGTTCGCGCGTGCCGGTGAGGTCTGGACCCAGACCGCCAAGATCGTGCCGGACACTCTGCAGAGCTACGACTACTTCGGCTACTTCGTGAGCCTGGATGGTGGGCTTGCGGCAGTCTGTGCGGACGGCGATGACGACGTCGCACCGGACGCAGGCGCGGCCTACGTGTTCGACGGCGCCAGCGGGTGGGCGCAGGTCGCCAAGCTCACGGCAAGCGACGGGGCCGAAGGCGATCTCTTCGGCAATCCGAGCGTGTCGGACGGCGCCGTGCTTGTGGGTGCATACGGAAGCGATTCCCTCGGTACGGATGCCGGTGCCGCGTACGTATTCGAATCCGGCGGGTCGTCGACACCGGGTCAGAGCCCCGGTCCGGGTGGGCCGAAGACGGCGAAGAGCGGACTCTGAGCGACCCTACGGCGTTCCCATATCGGTCACAGTAGTGAAGATGCGTGTCACGTCGCCCTCGACGACGCCGACGAGCACGCCGCCTCCCAGGCCGTCCTCGCCTGCGGGCGTGTAGTCGCCGCCGTTGAGGGCGATCTTCGCCTCGCGTCCGCCGGCGTAGTTGTCGCCCTCCTCGAAGAAGCCGACCGACCATCCGGCGGGCAACATCGTCTGGTACCAGGCGACGACGTCGTCATACGACGCCTGAGAGTCCACGCTGATCTGGTAGCTGGTCGCCGTCTCGGTGATCTCCGTGATCGTGCTGTCCACGACAGTGCCGGGGTGCACGGGCACGTCGGCCGGGAACTCCGCAGGCAAGCCGGTGACCTCGGTCTCGTTCGCGGCGGGGGCGCCGCCGTCTCCCGAGTTGTCGCCAGTCTCGCTCTCAGTTGCCGAAGATGAGCTCGTGTCGCTCTTCTTCTCGTCCCCGCCGCAGGCAGTGAGCAGCGCGCTCGCAAGCGCGAATGCCAGCACGATCGATCCGATCCGCGTGTATCTCTTCATGTGTGGCCCCCTCCAGGCTGCCGGCGCTCCCTTGCGGCGCGTGAGTGTTGCGATGATTGTGGCACGAGCACGCGCGTCTACGCTACGCCGGCTGCGGCCCGCCGAAGCCACGCGATCACGGCTCAGCGACCCCGCTACTCCCAGCGGAAGAAGCGCAGCGCCAGCACGCTGCTTGCGACCAGGATTCCGCCGAAGACGATCCACGCCGGGCCGGGGTCGAGCCCCAGCCACGGTCCCTGTAGCATGCGGACGGCGTGCCACAGCGGCGTGATCCGGCCGACGGCGACCATCTGGTCGGTCAGCACCTCCGGAGGCGGACCGGCTCCCCCGAGCATCATCATGACGAACCAAGAGAGGACGCCCACCGCCTGGGCGGACCTCGCGGTGGGCAGAACCGAGCCCAGCAAGACCCCGAATGCGGCGAAGCCCAGGGCGACCGCGAAGAAGGCGCCGAGCGTGCCCAGAATCG
>JAENZW010000094.1 GCA_016841065.1 Actinomycetota bacterium | reverse complement strand
GATGACGCGTGAGGAGGCAGCAGCCGCGGCGTTTGTGGGCGTCCGGATCGCCAAAGAGCTCGCTGCGGCCGGCGTGACGCTCATCGGTACCGGTGAGATGGGCATCGGCAATTCGACCGCGGCATCCGCATTGACGGCGGCCTTCTCCGGCGCCGAGCCCGAGCGGGTTGTCGGCCCCGGGACAGGGTTGGACGACGCCGGCGTCCGCCACAAGGCGGAAGTCGTTCGCGAGGCGATCCGGGTGAATACGGAAGCGTTCCACGACCCGCTGGGAATGCTTGCAGCCCTTGGGGGCTTCGAAATCGCCTGTCTTTCAGGCGTGGTGATCGGTGCGGCGAGCGCGGGAGTGTGCGTCGTGAGTGACGGATTCATCTCCGGGGCGGCAGCGTTGGCCGCTACGCGCATCTGTTCTGCTTCGGCAGACTACATCTTCCCGTCACACCGTTCCTCTGAGCCCGGCCACAGGATCGTGCTGGAGTCGCTCCAGCTCACGCCGGCACTCAGTCTCGAGATGCGGTTGGGCGAGGGCACGGGAGCAGCGCTGGCGATGGGACTCATCGATGCGTCCTGCCGGATGATGAGCGGCATGGCGACCTTCGCCGAGGCCGGCGTGTCCGACAAGGATGTCAGTTAGCCGTGCGCCCCTGGCGCGACATTCGCCTGGCGTTCGCGCTGCTCACTGGTGTACCTGTGCGTGTGAGAGCGCCGGAGCAGGATGAGCCGTCCTTCGTGGCGACGTGGTTTCCGCTGGTCGGGGTAGTGCTCGGTGCCATTCCAGCGAGCACGCTTCTGGGTCTCGCCGCCTACAACGAGCGGATGTCCGATGGGCTGTTTGTGCAACGCGCTGCGTTGGTGCTTTCCGCGGGAGTCGTGGGCTTCTGGGCCTGGGCGACCAGGACTCTGCACTGGGATGGTCTTGGCGATGTCGCGGACGCCGTTTGGGGCGGTCACTCGCCTGCACGCCGGCTCGAGATCATGGCCGACCCGCGCGTCGGCGGTTTCGGTGCGACTGCGATCGCCTTCGTCGCGCTTGCGCAGGTCGCAAGCGTCGCCAGCCTGATCGCTACCGGCACGGGGTGGATATGGATTGTGTTGGCGGCGCCGGTGACGGGCCGAATGGCGGCTGTGTTCGCGTCAACTCTCGGTACTCCCGCACGTGATTCTGGGCTCGGTCGCGGAGTCCACATCCCGCTGTCGCGCGCTGCGTTGCCAGCGTTCGTCGCGCTGGCAACCGTTGTTGCTTCGTGGGTGCCGATCTATCTGTGGGCGCTCAACGACACCGTATTCTCTGGCGGTGGTCTGGTTGTCGCGAGTCTGATGGTCGGAACCCTCCTCGCGTCAGCCGCCGTCCCGCACGCTTTGTCGCGTCCTTTCGAGGGCGTGACAGGCGACGTCATGGGCGCGAGCATTCTCGTGACCGAGACCCTGTGTCTCGTCTCGGCGGCACTTGTGGCAGCATGGTGAGACGATGACGACTCCGAAGACACTCATGCTCATGCGCCATCCAGAGACCGTGGCGAATGTCGAAGGCCTCTGGACTGGCCGCGGCAACACACCCTTCACGGAGACCGGTATTCGGCAGATCGACCTGCTTGCCGAAGAGATCGCGCGCTTCGCTCCCGACGCGCTGTTCTCCAGCCCGCTCGAGCGGGCGCTCACAGTCGCACAGCGAGCGAGCGAGGCTCTCGCGATGCAGGTGCGGATCGACGATCGGTTCACGGAACTTGATTTCGGCACCGCCGAAGGCCTGACGATCGAGGAAGCCCACGCACGAGGTATCACGTTCGACTTTCGTGCCGAAGACCAACCCGTCGCCCCGGGCGGAGAGTCCCGCCGCGACATCATGGAACGCACTGCGGCGGCAGTCGACGAGGCTCTGGACCACGGCGACCGCGTGGTGGTTGTGACCCACGGAGGAGTCTTCCGCTCGGCGCTGGTGCACACGCTTCGGCTACCGATGTCGGCGATCTGGGCGTTCCACATCCGCAACGGGCAGATCGCCGAGTTGTCGCTCCAGGACGGCTGGGCCCGGCTGGAGGAGTTTCGGTCGGTGTAGGGCCACTCGACGAATCGAACGGACCCCATGTACGAGCACGAATCCCCATACCATCGTCTGAGGGTGACCGAGAGCGACGGCGTGCGGCGTCTCAGTTTCGAGCGCAAGCTGCAGTCCTCCATGCGCATCGACGACCCGTTCGAGACCGACATCGACTACGTCAACTACCTGCACACGACGATGGCGGTGCGACCGGATGCGAGACGCACCCTGGCCGTCGGGCTCGGTGGCGGCTCGCTCATCAAGAGAATGTGGCGCGACTACCCTGAGATGCACATAGACGTGATCGAGCTCGATCCCGCCGTCATCGAAGTCGCCCGACGCTTCTTCGAGCTTCCGGACGACCCGCGAATCAACGTCGTCGCCGGTGACGGACGCGCATTCATCGCCTCGACGTCCGAGACCTACGACATCATGGTGATCGACGCGTTCGACGACGTGCGCGTGCCGCTCGCCCTGACAACCGAGGAGTTCATGCGCTCCTGCCACCTTCGGCTCAACCCTGACGGCGTGCTCGCCTACAACGTGTTCGGCGCCGTGGCGGGGCTGTACAGCAAGCCGTTCCGCAGCCTGTACCGCACCCTTTCCAGCGTGTGGCGGACGGTGTGGGTCTTTGCGATCGGGATGCAGAACAGACCGGCCGAAGAGATTCGGAACATCGTGCTCCTTGCGACGGATTCCGACGTGACCACCGACGAGCTGCTGGGCCGCATAGCGAGCCGGGTGGATGGCCGCGTGACGGTACCGGGATTCGATTCCTGCGCACAAGACCTCTATCTCGACCCGATTCGCACCGGCGACGCGGCGATCATCACCGATCCGAACCCGGACAGGTGGCTCGAGACACGCTAGGAGCGCTTCTGGGCCGCGGTCCGTCGAGGCTGCCTGACTCCCGCCTTTGGGAGTACGATGTGTTTGTCCGTGCGCCGCTAGCGAAGCGCTCGAGCGGACGATCGGGGGCGTCATGCAGGTCGAATGGACTGTCCAGCCAAAGTGGGCGGTGCTGACCGTCTGGGTCGTGGTCAACTCGGTGAACCTGCTTCAGGCTGCGGGATTCCTGTCTCGCGTGCCTACTGGCAGCATGACCGTGAACCACAGACTCGGGTACGTGATCGCTGCTCTGGGGATACCTGCCGCAATCGCGCTGTGGGGTTTCGTGCGCGCGGGAGCCGGTTGGTTGCACGTTCTGGGCCCTGCGGCCTACGTGCTGTTTGTCGCGTACATGGCGAGCATCGAGTACGTCCGACCTGTCGAGTTTCGGTCGCCCGCCAGGCCAGAGATACTCGTGCCATATCTGGTTCTCTTCTTCGGCTCGATCTTCCTGATGGGGCTTCCCATGTTCCGCGTCGATCAACGGCTGTGGTTGGTAACGGTGACGACCGCCGTCTTGTTGCTCGCATCGATGGGTGTCGCCATGCGCGCCGGTGTCGGCTGAGCCGGTTATGCCGGTGCGCTCGTGTTCACGGTCGTGTACTCGATTATGCGGTAGGACGACATCGTCGAGATGTTCAAGATGATGGGGATGTAGCCGCCGCCGTATTGCAGGAGTCCCGGAGATGAAACTTACGCAATACCAGGTCGACGCCTTCGCCACGCGCGTCTTCGAAGGCAATCCGGCCGCAGTCTGCCCGCTCGACGAGTGGCTTGGCGACGAGGTCCTTCAGGCGATTGCCACGGAGAACAACCTCTCCGAGACGGCGTTCTTCGTGCCGACGCAACGCGGTTTCAACCTGCGCTGGTTCACGCCCGTCGCCGAAGTCGATCTGTGCGGCCATGCGACACTCGCCACCGCGCACGTCATCTTCGAGATACTCGGCCATGCCGAAGAGGTGGTGGCGTTCGAGACCCGCAGCGGGGAGCTCACCGTGCGCAGGTCTGGTGACCTACTGGAGATGGACTTCCCGGCAAACCCACCTGAGCCGTGCCACGTACCTCCGGCGCTCGTCGAGGGACTCGGCCTGCTGCCTGCGCACGTTCTGGGCGCCGAAGACTACGTGTGTGTTCTCGACACCGAGGCTGATGTTCGCGCACTTGTGCCCGACATGGGTCTGTTGGCCGGACTTCCCCTTCGGGGCGTTTGCGTGACGGCGCAGGGAGAGAGCTACGACTTCGTGAGCCGCTTCTTCGCACCCGCTCTCGGCGTTCCCGAGGATCCGGTGACAGGTTCGGCGCACTGCGAGCTTGCGCCGTATTGGGCCGCGCGGCTCGGTCGCGACAGCCTTCGGGCCCGTCAGGTTTCGCGGCGCGGCGGCGACGTGCTCTGCGAGGTGCGAGGCGACCGCGTCATCCTCCGTGGAACCGCAGTCACCTTCATGGTGGGCGAGATTGACGCCGGTCAGTGACGCTCAGGTGGTCCACATCGCGGGACGGGATGCCGATTGGGGGGTCTGTCGTGGATATCGAGACAATCGAACTGAAGGCCGCGCCCAACTAGGCAGCAGGAGATCAGGTCAGCGTGTCCAAGGAAGGGGTACATGTCCCTTGGGAAGAAGGGGGGCTCGTGATGACCTCGCGCAACGATTCGCAGGCTCGCACCGAGCATGAGGACGCGTCCCGGGAGCGAGTTCGACACAGCGTTCTTCCGATTGTCGGCGTGGTGCTGGCCGGTGCCCTCTTGGGCTCGACGTTCGTAGGCGTGCTGTGGTGGTCCTACGACCTGAACAGCAGCGCCATCGCGCAGGGGGAGGAATCGCACGACGCCGGGGCCACCGAGGGAGATGAACCTGCCGACGAGTCCCACGCCGAAGAAACCCACGATGCCGACGCCACCGGCGAGGAGAACCCTGACGACTCGCATGCCGAGGAGCCTCCCGCAGAAGGCGACCATTCTGAAGAGGCGCCTGCCGAGCACTAGCCGCACCGCAGCCGAGCCAGCATGCCCTGCAGTCGCCCCGTCCGCCCTTGCCCTCTTCGGCTACCTGCCCCACAATGCTTGAAACCGCACGGCAGGGAGGGTGTGTGGACTGGGAAGCGCTCATACGACGCGAGCTGGGCACCATGGTGCCGTACACTCCTGGCCTGCGCGAGGAGGAGGTTCGCGAGCGCTCTGGCAAGGATCGCATCCTGAAGCTCTCCAGCAACGAGCACCCTGACGGTCCGTTCCCGAGTGCCATCAGCGCAATCGAGGCCGAACTCCCGGAGCTCAATCGCTACCCTGACGGGTCGTGCCGCGCCCTCGTCGATTCGCTCGCGGAGCGTCTGCGTGTATCGCCAGACCAGATCGCCGTCGGTTCGGGCTCCAACGAGGTCATCCGCGTACTGTCCCAGGCGCTGCTCGAGCCCGGTGATGAGATCGTCTTCGCGTGGCCGAGCTTCATCGTCTACCAGATGATGGCGCAGCTCTTCGGCGCCACCGCGCTAAAGGTCCCGCTTGCGCCGGGTGAGGTTCACGACCTGCCGGCGATGCTTGCGGCCATCACTGACAAGACGAAGATCGTCTACCTGTGCAACCCGAACAACCCGACCGGCACGATCTACCACCGCGCAGAGTTCGAGGAGTTCCTCGCTGCCGTCCCGCCGCACGTGCTCGTCGTTGTGGACGAGGCGTACTTCGAGTTCGTCACCGATCCTGAGTACCCGGATGCGCTCGAGTACTTCGACGGGATACGCCCGCTCGTGGTCCTGCGCACGTTCAGCAAGATCTACTCGCTGGCGGGTCTGCGCATCGGCTACGGCGTCATGCCGAAGGTCCTCGTCGAGGCCGTCCACAAGGTTCGCGAGCCGTTCAACGTCAACAGCATCGCTCAGGTCGCTGCTCTGGCCTCGCTAGCCGATGACAAGGAAGTCGAGCGCCGCAGGAGCGAGAACCAGGAGCAGAAGACCTACATCTATTCGACCTTCGACCGGCTGGGTGTGCGCTACGTGCCGTCGGAGACGAATTTCGTCTACTTCATGACGGACAAGCCGGTCGAGGTGTTCGATGCGCTTCTGCTCGAAGGCGTCATCGCACGCGATTTCGGAACCGCACCGGCTCTTCGGCTGGGAATCGGCACTCCGGAAGATACAAAGATCGTGTGCGAAGCCTTCGAGAGAATCGTTGCCAGTCTGGGCGGGATCTAGGCCCGGGTTCGGCAATACCAGGCCGGATCGTACGTACGCGGTAGGGGAGTGAGCCAGTCATGCTTGTCATCATGCGGGACCATGCGTCTCGGGAAGAGGTTCAGCACGTCGTCGACCTGCTAGAAGAGGCAGGTGCGCAAGCACATCTGTCGGGCGGCGAGGTCAAGACCATCATCGGCGTCATCGGGGACCGCGAAGTCGTCTACTCGCTCGAGCTCGAGGGTCTGCCGGGCGTCGAAGAAGTCATCCGCGTCCTGAAGCCGTACAAGCTCGTGTCACGAGACTTCAAGCCGGAGGATAGCGTTGTGCGCGTCGGACCGCATGCCAGCGTCGGTGGCGGCGCGATAGCGGTCATCGCCGGGCCGTGCTCTGTGGAGTCCGAAGAGCAGATGGTGTCCGTTGCCGCGTCCGTGAAGGCCGTCGGCGCGACGATGCTGCGCGGCGGCGCGTACAAGCCTCGCACGAGCCCGTACGCGTTCCAGGGTCTGGGGCTCGAGGGACTCAAGATGATGCGCACTGCTGCCGACGAGCACGAGCTGCCCGTCGTCACCGAGGTGCTCGACGTCCGCGACGCAGAGACGGTGGCCGAATGGGCCGACGTGCTCCAGGTCGGTGCGCGCAACATGCAGAACTTCATGATGCTCGACGAGCTCGGGCGCATGGGCAAGCCGGTCCTGCTCAAGCGCGGTCTCTCCGCGACCATCGAAGAGGTGCTGTCCGCCGCCGAGTACGTCCTCAAGGGAGGCAATCGCGACCTCATCCTGTGCGAGCGCGGAATCCGCACCTTCGAGACCTACACGCGCAACACGCTCGATCTCGCCGGTGTCGCGGCTCTTCGGCAGCTCACGCACGTGCCGGTGATCGTGGACCCGTCGCACGCCACAGGTCGCAGGGATCTCGTCGACGTCATGTGCCGCGCGGGCATCGTGGCAGGCGCTGACGGTATCATGGTCGAGGTGCATCCGGATCCCGAACACGCCAAGTGCGACGGGCCGCAGTCGCTGACGCCCGAGGCGTTCGGCGAGCTGATGGAGTCGGTGCGCCCACTGCTGGAGCTCATGGACGTGCGCCTAGGGTGGGATTGATGCGTTTCGACAGGATTGCGATAGTCGGCGTCGGACTCATTGGCGGCTCGTTCGCCGCTGCCGCGAAACGGTTGCCGCAGCCGCCGTATGTACTCGGGATCGATGTCGATCCGGAGGGGCTCGCATATGCGCGCTCGCAGGGCTGGATCGACGACACGGCGACACCCGACGAGGCGTTCGATCGCGGATGGCTGTCGCCGGGCGATGCCGTGGCGGACCTCGTGGTTCTCGCGACCCCGGCGACGATCACCCAGGAATGGTTGCGCCGGTTG
>JAENZW010000093.1:5827-7526 GCA_016841065.1 Actinomycetota bacterium | reverse complement strand
TCTCCCCGAGGCCGCAGGGCGGCCTCGGTTTGCGGCTCACGCGCAACACGTTGGGCCGACAGAGGTTCAGCCTGCCGCAGGTATGATGGTGTCCTGAAGCGGACTTGGATGGTTGTCCTCCGCGAGGATTCGGAACAGGTTGCGGAAGCGGTCGAAGTTGGGGGAGCGCCGGTGAGGCTTACGCGAGGCCAAGCTGATCTCGTCGAGTGGCTCGACAGTCGCCTGAGTTCTGCCGGGACTCACGTCTCGCTCGTGGAGGGCCCTCCTGGAATCGGGAAGTCGGCGGCCGTTCGGGCAGCGGCCCAATCCGGCAACTCGAAGTGGGTGGTCGTCGACTATCCAGAAGACACCACCACGCCACTGGACGACTTGATGCTCGCGATCACTGAGGGGCTGCACTCGGCCGGGCACGATGGCATGCTTGCGGAACTCGATGGTGATGGCAATCTCGACCGGGCGCTGATTCGGGCGCTTGTAGACACTCCAATCACGGTCGTGGTCGACTCCACGGAGCGAGCGTTCGCGGGTGATGTGCTTGCGAAGGGTCTCGCTCTCCTGGTTCGGCGGGTTGCGCAAGCCTCTCAAGTGAAAGGGCATCTGGTACTCGTGTCGAATCGGCGGCTCGAGGACAGCGTCCTTGCGGAGTACGGCACGCTTCACGAGCTTGAGAGCCCCACGATCGACGAGGCCATGGCGTTGCTCGATTCGATGCTTTCAGAGCGGGGTCTGAGTGAGGCGGTCGAACCCGCACGTCGCTCCGGTGTTGTCCAATGGCTTGGCAGACGTCCCCGGGCGATTCGGATTCTGGTGTCATGCTTGCTCTTCGAGCCCCTCGATGAGCTCCTGGAGATAGAAGCCGAGGCATGGGAGCTTCGTGATCAGAAAGTCAGCGCCGAGCTTCTTGACAGGCTCGAGCGCGGACTCGTCGACAGAACACTCGAGCGCGCTGGTGAGACAACCAGATCGCACCTTCGGCGACTCGCCGTGTATAGGAGCCGTTTCGATAGGAACGCAATCGCGTTGTCGCTCGAGCTCTCGCGGGCCAGCTCATCGCGGGAAGTCAGTCGACTTGTCTCGGAGTACCTTGTGAACCATGAGCGCGGGCTGTACTGGCTCGACTCTCCCGTACGCGAGGTAGCACTGAGAACCCTGAAGGATGACGCAGCCATGTTCGCCGCTGCGCACAGTCTTGCAGCCGATCACTTCGCGCGCCACTTCTTGGCCAGGCAGCTCGTGAAGCCAGGCTCACTTGGCGCTCAGTTCGTGGAGGCCAAGTACCACCTGCTGCGCTGCGATCGACCGGACCTCCTGTCCAAGGTTGTGGCACGGTATGAGCATCACATCGCGACACTCTACAGGTCGACTAGCCGAATCCCGAGAGGCCATCAGGAGTTGGACGAGGCAATCTCCGTCCTCGGTGCTCTCCTGTCTGAACCGGGGCCGAACGGCCTTGAGTACACCCTCGCGCGATTCCTCCGGGCACGGGGCAAGTCAGCGGATTCAAGCGCTGCCTTGGCGCACGCCTCTCGGGCCGTGGGTCCGCAGGCTCCTGTGGAAGCGTGGGTGCTGCTTGCGAATCTACAGGCGGCCAATCGCCTGCCTGCGGACTCGATCATGCGCACATTCAGGGAAGGCGCTCGTGTTGTCCCGCCCAACGCCAATCTGTACTCGCTGTATCAGGCGGCCGGCGAGATCCTGG
>JAENZW010000093.1:0-5817 GCA_016841065.1 Actinomycetota bacterium | reverse complement strand
GTCCCGCCCAACGCCAATCTGTACTCGCTGTATCAGGCGGCCGGCGAGATCCTGGACGGCATGGGGAAGCCCGACGAGGCGGTCACCCTGCTTCGGGAGGGCATTAAGCGCGTCCCGCCCAACGCCAATCTGTACTCGCTGTATCAGGCGGCCGGCGAGATCCTGGACGGCATGGGGAAGCCCGACGAGGCGGTCACCCTGCTTCGGGAGGGCATTAAGCGCGTCCCGCCCAACGCCAATCTGTACTCGCTGTATCAGGCGGCCGGAGCAGTATTGTTGGAGGCGGGGCGGGCCGAAGCAGCTGCTGACCTTCTCTGCGGAGCGACTGGTGGAGGTAAGCTCCCCGGCAACGTCCTAGGCAAGGTCGCAGAGTCCGCGGTACTCGCTTCTGCTGCAGCAGGCGCAGCGGCACTGGATAGACTGACCGACACGGGCTTCTTGCCGCCCAGGTTCGCGAGGCTGGCTGCGGTTCTGCGCTGCTTCTTAGACGGGCGTTGGGAAGATGGAGCCCGCCTTGCGTCCGACGCTCGCTCGGAGGATCCAAAGTACGTCGCGCTTGCATGTCAGGAGGCAATCGGATGGCTGGGCGCAGGCCTGCCTCTCCGAGCGCGTGCTGCATACGACTCCTTCTCCCAGATGAGACTGGAGACGGGATCAGCCAATTCGTGGCTGCTGGCTCTCATCTGTGCGGTCCAGGGCGATGTGGACGGAGCCAGGACTGCCATGAGCAGTTACATGGGGTCACCACTCGAGGACACACCCTCGCCTTCGGTGGGTCTTCTGATTCGCATCTACTCAACTCAGCGCATTGCCACGGGCAGCCTTGCTCCGCGGTATGCCCTGCCCTGCCTCCCGAGAGAATGCATCTGGGATGCGCTGGATGGCCCTCCCGAGGAAGATGCTCTCCGGACGTCGGCACATGGGATGGCTGACGATGGTCTCAGGGCGAAGAGCGTCTTGGTAGTTGCCACGGAGTGGACGTCAAGACACGGAGGTCTCTCCACATTCAATCGGCGCCTGTGCGCTGCCCTCGCATCCCGCGCGAGGGTGTACTGCGTTGTTCCAACATGCGATCCGATGGAGCAAGTCGATGCATTCGAGTTCGGGGTGACTCTCGTCGAGGCACCGCCGGCAATCGGGTTGTCCGATGAGGCGCGACTTTGCCTCCGCCCCTCGTTGGATGAAGTGCCCGAACCCGACGTTGTTGTGGGGCACGGACAGCAAACCGGTCCGGCGGCCAAAGCACTGTGCGAGAACGTCTTTCCCGCGGCGGCTCGCGTGCACTTTGTCCATGTCACTTCCGAGTCCATAGAGGCCTACAAGGACCGGCCGGAAGCGTCCGCGCGGGCGGAAGAGCGGACGCATATTGAGGTGGAGTGTGCAGCCGATGCGGACCTGGTCGTCGGTGTTGGACCCCGCCTAACCCGGGATATCCGGACCCAGCTGTCTGGACGGCGGGATGTCCCTCCTGTTGTGCAGCTCGATCCTGCCGGTTTCCCGGACGTCGCGGTCGGCGCTGAGCGACCCCCGGCGATTCGCGTGCTCGTTGTGGCTCGCACCCGGGACTACCCCCTGAAGGGCCTTGATCTCGCTGCAAGGGCGGTCGGTCGCGCAAAGACGCTGGTTCCGGACAGCCGTCCGGTTCTTGTCGTGCGGGGCGCCGACCCGGGAAGCCTAGAGGGACTCAAGGCGCGGCTGTTGTCGGACACCGCGGGGACGCTCGCTGCGCATGAGGTCATCGTGCAGGCGTACAACGCTCAGGCCGAGACCACGGTTGAGGAGATGCGCAGGGCCAGCGTGTTGCTGATGCCATCGCGCGTCGAAGGCTTTGGCCTGGTCGCGTTGGAGGCGATTTCGGTTGCGGTTCCGGTTCTGGTTGGCAGCGAGAGTGGGATCGCTGAGTTCATCGGTGCGATTCAGGGGGACGCCGCGGCGAATTCCATCGTGCACACAACCGGAAACGATGCGAATGACGAAGCGGCATGGGCGGATGCACTGGCCTTTGTCCTGAAGGATCGCGGTGCAGCGTTCCAGCGAGCGGAGGTTCTGCGGGAGCAGGTGCTTGCTCTAACAAGTTGGGACGATTCGGTCGCGCGCCTGCTTGACGCACTCCCGGAGTAGCAAACACGCGAGTCCGCGCGGCGCGGCAACGGGCGGGTGCGGCCCAACCCTGGCATCCAGCAGACACCGCTTCGCGGCGCAGCTGATGCCAAAGAACGTTAGGAAGAATGGACCCTCCATGGCGCGTGAACCCGAGGAACGCTTCCGCGACTTCGTTGAGCGCGACTTCGGGGTGCGCTTCGTTGGCGCCCGGCAACTTGGCGAGTGGGGCACGGTCGACAACGTGGCGATTCTCGATGACGGCCGCTGGGTGATTCTCGAGGTTGAGGCGAGCCAGAAGCACCCTTGCACCAATGTCCTGAAGGTCTGGCCGTACCTGGATGTCAACCTCGATACACGAGTGGTGTTCGTTCACGGCTTCTATCCCGATAGTCCAGGTCTTGCGAGCAATCGGGGCCGACTCAGCACATGGCTCGGCGAACGGCTGTCACTGGAGCTCGAATGGCAGTACCAGTACGTGCGAGTCGTTTACACGCACGACGGACACGCGATCGAGGGTGCCGCTGAGCTCCGGCGCGCCCTAGCTGAACCGCGGACTGAGCCCGGGTGCCTAGGAAGCCTGTTTCGCAAGCCGGGTGCATCTTCCTAACCCGCGCTTCCAGCAGCAAGCGCGCCCGAGTCAGGTAGACTCGGGCAAGAAGCGCGGGAGGACGCGCTTCAGCTGAAGCGCAAACACGTTCGCTCACAGCAGGAGGCACCGCGAGAGACCAAGTGACCGAGATGGACCACGAGTTCGTCCACACGTTTCGAGCGCGCATCGGTTGGCGCTGGACATACTGGGTCCTCGCCTGGCTGGCTCTAGCACTGCTCGCGAGGGAGTCTTCGGGCTGGGGGTATGGCTTCGTTATCACTGCCATCATGTTCGTCTTCTTCGTCACCTACGCAGAGCGGGTCCGCGTCGATGCGGACCACCTAGTGATTGAGCGAGGCGCGTTCGGTCTCTGGTCGCGCAAGTCTTATGACTTGAGCTTGATGCACGACCCTCGGTGGCAGCCGGAGTCCTTCGCGGATCTCAACTGGTGGCCAAACCGTGCAATCGCGGGCAAGGGTCGGAGGAAGCTTGCATTCGACTACGGTCTCTACTGGGCCGACCCAGTCACGTTCGGTCCGGCCAGATCGCAGGACGAGGTTGAGGAACTGCTGGCGATACTGCGTGAGCGTTGTTCGGGTTCACCGCACATTGTCCGGGGCGACAGGCCCTGACTCTCAGTCCTGCGTGATCGAACCAGCGCGTCGAGCAGGCTCGGCGCTAGGGAGGTAGACTCGGCAAGAAAGCGTGACGCTGCGCCTCGCAGCTCACGCGCTCAACGTTCGACAGGCCTCGCAAACGAGGTCGCACGCCGGGGGAGGACCCAGGTGGGAATCGTAGTAAGCGACCACGCATGCCAACGATTCTTGGAACGGTACTGCGGAATGGAGCCATTGGCCGCAAGAAGATCCCCCGTGCGCACCCGCTGGGCAAGAGCTCGTATTCTCGCGTACTGGGACAGTTTTCATTTCGGCCCCCCGCGCGCCGCGAAGGCCGTGGTTCCCGATTGGCTGGCTCCTCGGAACGATGAGCGGGTGTTTGGTGCACCCCCGCACCTGTTCTTGACGAGGCAGGACGGGCTGGCAAGCGTAATCGTTACGTATTGGTCCCCGCTCGCTGAGAGCGCGTCTCAACAGAACTCGAGCAGCCACATGGCGTTTGTGATGACACACGATTTCGCCTGTCCGGCGATTCTGCGGATGCTCGGAAGGAAGGCTCTTGAACGCGTGGCCACAGAGCATCAAGTCGAGAGAGTCAGGGACTACGCTTCAACCATCTTGGATCGTTGGAGGGTGTATGACGTCGACGACCTTCTGTTGGGATGCCCAAAGACGTGCAGGGCGGCGACAGCGCCTTGCCTGACACTAGAGCCCGACTAGTAGAGCCTGTCGAACCAGCGCGTCGAGCAGACAAACCAAGGCCAGGAGAGCTAAGCTCTCCCCGAGGCCGCAGGACGGCCTCGGTTTGCAGCTCACGCGCAACACGTTCGACCGAGCCGGGGAAGGGGTCGGGTGTACTGTCCGAGGTGCGAGTCGCAATATCGTCCCGGAATCACGACGTGCAGTGACTGCGGCACACCCCTCGTCGACTCGCTTCCGTCACCGCAGGCGTTCGCCGCTCCGGCAATCGAGCCGGAAGTCGTGTTCGCGGACAGCAAGCCCGAACTCATCGCAATCGCAAGATCCATCCTGATGTCTGCAGGCATCGAACACGGGGTACGCGGCGAAGGGGTCCAGGACCTCTTTGGCTGGGGCCGCTTCCCCTCCGGGGTCAACGCCTTCATCGGGCCGGTGAAGATCGTGGTGGCTCCCGAGCAGGCCGCGGATGCCAAGGTGCTGCTCTCGAACGTGGCGACAGGACAACCTGGCAGCGTAGACGTGGCGTACGAGCAGGAGGATTGCGCCGCACAGGGCTTCATGTGGCGCAGGGCCCGGACGGCGAGACGGCTCGTGTCCACGCTGGTCCTCGCGTACTTCGCGCTGATGTTCGCGTTGTGGGCGTGGTCAGAGATGTCATGACAGCGAATGCCGGTCGAACCCGCGGATCAACCTGACAAACCTCGGCAAGGAAGCTACGCTTCCTCCGAGGCCACAAGCGGCCTCGGTTTGCAGGTTATCCGCAAACACGTTGGGTCGAAGCTCGACGGTGAGTGCTTGGATTCTGCCGGACAACTTGAGGGGCCAACATGGGCGATTTCTGCGAAGACTGCGGCAAGAGGGTGACGCCCGGCAAGAGCTTCTGCGGCGACTGCGGGGCACCGGTGCAGGCTGCGGACTCGACGGAAGGGACGCCGGCAGAGCACCCCGCGCCCTCAGTTACTGTCCAGGAAGCGGTGGATTCGGGTCCGCCTCCGGATGGCGTCGCTTACACCTCCAAGCATCGAATCTGGACCGTTGCCGGGGGCGCCGTCGTCGTGGTCGCAGTGATGCTTCTCGCATGGATGTTTCTGGGACGCGACGCTGGCTGGGAGAGCGTTGCCTTGCCGCAAGGCCCGGTCCTGAGCGTACCCTCAGGCGCTGGATGGGACGTGCACGAGGTGGACTCCTACGCAGACCCACCGGCATGGCGCTACTGGATCTCCGACGAAGACTGGGACGATGACCGGCTTCAGCACGGCGTACTGGTGACCTACTACCAACTCCCCGATGCAGACGACGAGGTAATTGAACGGTTCGCCGCGAACGGCATGGAGTTTCAGTCAGAGAAGGGGTACAGGATCTCCGATGGGGGGATGGGCAGCCATCGCCTCGGCGATGCCTACAGATGGGAGGGCGCCAGTGACGCTGGGCGTGCTGCGTGCATAGTAATACGCGTTGCGGATCAGGGGCTGTACTACGCATCTGTCGGGGTCCCGGATGGTCTTGCGGATTCAGACTGGAATGATGCTCAGGCCATCATTGACCGCCTCGACTTCGACGCCAATGTAGACGACGAGTGAGGCAGATGAGGGAACACCCGGTTCCACGCCCGGATCACGCTATGACATAAGGTCTTTGTAGTCCAAGTGGGCTGTGAGCTCGACCCAACCAGCGCGTCGAGCAGACAAACCAAGGCCGGGAGAGCTAAGCTCTCCCCGAGGCCGCAGGGCGGCCTCGGTTTGCAGCTCACGCGCAACACGTTAGCACCATCAGCGACAAAGCTCAGAGGGCCGCGTGCAGGACTACGAT
>JAENZW010000092.1 GCA_016841065.1 Actinomycetota bacterium | reverse complement strand
GGCCTCCCGAGCACGCCCACAGACTTCGCGAAGCCGCGCACCCACATCTTGAGCGGTTGCGCCGCGGTGTCCTCGGGCAGACCCGGCGCTCGCTCGCCCGGCTCGATCAGCACGCGCTCGATCTCGACCCACGTATCGACGTCGCAATTCTGGATCATGGTGCGCCTCCCCTACGGCGTCGGTGCCCAGAAGCGCGGCAGCGGCATGTCTACCACCGTCTGTATCCCCGGTTTGGCATCGACGACCAGCCGGATGTAGTTGCCCGTGCTCGCATACGTTCCCTTGCCCCCGGGAATTTCGGGAGCGATCGCCATCGATACCTCCGGTTCGCCGAAGATGTGGATGTAGTCGCCCGTATCCACGCCCTCCATGCCCGGATGGATCTGCTGCGGGTGGATGAGCTCGATCTTCAGTTCCCCTGCCGAGTAGCCTTTGCCGATCTGCTTGCAGCCGCACACGTCGCCGGGTTCGACCCGCACGTGCGGCGTTTCGCGCAGCACACCCGTCACGATCGGCTCCCGCGTCTCGACGATCTCGTCGATCGTCCAGCCGAATGCCTTCGCGATGAGATGGATCGATTCCGGGAATCCCATGTGGCCCACGATCGTCCCGTCGGCGACGCCACGCTCGAACTCCTCGACGGTCGTGCCGACGCCCTGGCTTGCCATGACTGTCGGGCCGAACGGAGACAGGTCGTTCACCCGCTGCGCTTCGATGCGGTCGACACGCAGGCACGCCGAACTCAGCATCACGATGAGCGCGTCCAGTACGAATCCCGGATTGATCCCCGTTCCCAGGATCGTCACGCCATCAGCGCGTGCGAGCGCATCGAAGCGCTCGGCCCACTCGGGATCGCTGGCCCACGGGTACGCCAGCTTTTCGGCGATGCAGATGACATTCGCACCGGCACGCACGCACGGTTCGACCTGTCCGGTGATCTCGTGGAGGTTGCTCTGGGTGTTTATGCAGACGACATCGGGTTTCAGCGCAAGTACGGACTCGTAGTCCGTCGTCATGCGCACGTCGCACTCCCTGCCGAGAAGATCCCCGACGGGCCGGCCCTCCTTGGCGGGATTCGTGACAATGACGCCGACAAGCTCGATGTCTCGGGACCGGTCGAGAATGTAGCCGAGAAGCCCCTGACCCATCATGCCTGTTCCCCACACGGCCACTCGAACCATAGGAGCCCCACCTCTCACGATATGCAGAATACAGCGCTTCCCATACAACAATACCTCAGGCTGGCGGAGGTGGCGCGTTGAATCCTGCGGGTGCGAAGAGGCCTCGAACCGATGCTCGTCCGATGGCGATGAACGTCAGTACCCCCAACGCCGTCCCGTAGGGAATCTCGAGACACGTGAGCGCAGCTATCACCTGGCAGAACGCAAGAGATCGCCGGTCACGAAGCCTGTCGGCGGTCATCCATTTCAGGACTGCAAGCGTGATGAAGACTGCCATGAATCCCAGTCCGATGCCGACGAACAGCGACGCAACCTCGGTGTCCATGTCGCCGCTATACGTGCTTCCCGAGTCCATCGGAAGCCGGAGGAACATCAGCCCCATCATCACGTACATGATGCCGATCAGTGAGAAGAGCGCTGTGATCCCCGCCGATATCCGGTAGCCGAGTACCAGCAGCGAGAGGTGCTCCTCGTCGATGATTGCCTGTCGAGCCAGATCCGTCTCCACCGGCGTGTCTCCTTCCGTCTGGCTGCCAGCACCCGCTACTCGCTGGGGAGCATGTCCTCCAGGATGGTCGCCGCCGCTCGTACCGCGTCGGGGCACGTAGTCTCGAAGAGCTTCTGCTCTTCGGCACGCGCCGCGCCCTCGGGTGTCCGGAGATCGCAGCCCAGAATCCCCTCACAGTCGAGCGAACCCATCTGCTCGACGAACCGTCGCCCGAACTCGAGAACCGCCGCCTTGACCGAATCGCGGTCTCCTCCGGCGGCGCAGTCTTCGTCGCATAGCGCCAGACCGAGCACCATGATCGCTCCGGTTGCGGCTCCACATGCACTCCCCAGTCGCATGCCGCCCCCGAACCCCGAGCCCAGCTGCGCCGCCTGATCGCTTGTGAGTCGCAGGTCGTCGGCATAGGGCATCAGTACCGCCTGCGAACAGGCGTAGCCATCGCGAAACAGGCCCAGCGCCTCATTGACTCTGTCCATGTCCCCTCCCCAGAGATGTGGCTGGCAGCCCCCACGTTCTCGCGCTGCCGAATATCTCACGCCTTCTCAGGCTAGCGTGATTTCGATCCAGGCGCGATATTCGTCACTTCGGCGAAGAGAGCACCGCCCTGATAGACACCTTCTGCGTGTACGAGATCGATCCGTAGCGGAACAGGCGCACGGCAAGACGCAACATGACGACGCTGAGAACGAACTGCTCGACGATGACGATGGTCGCCTCGAGCGGGCTCACGGTCCCGAACGCGTTTCGGAGCATCACCGTGACCGTTGCGGTGTACGGGAAGTAGGTGAATACCTGCACGATCAATGCGTGCGGATCGGAGACCACGAGGCTGATGGCGTAGAAGGGCACGAAGATCATGATCATCAGCGGGGCGAAGACCTGGCCAGCGTCTCTGATCGTCGGCATGACCGCACCTATCGCGACCAGGGTCCCGGTGAATGCCGTGAATCCGCCGACAAAGAGCAACGCTCCGACGATCATCGATCCAGGGTTCACGACCAGATGCGACAGGTCGAGGTACGGCAAGTTCAGCGTCGTACGGAAGAACACGTAGCCGATGATGATCGGCACGACGAACACCACGATCTGCACGACCCCGATGATGAACAGGGAGACGACCTTGCCGATGACCAGAGTCGTCGGGTCCAGGCTCGTCAGGATCATCTCGGTGACCCTGTTCTCCTTCTCCTCCAGCAGACTGGTGACCATCTGGTTTCCGAGCAGAATGATGACGACGTAGAAGATCAGAAGGAAGATCAGCGGCGGAAAGACCTCGTTCATTCCCCCTGATTCACCGCCGTCCTTGTATGTCGTCGAGGTCACGGACACGTTGCCCTGGACGAGGGCGGCTACCGTCTCGTCGCCGATTCTCGCCTGGCTGCTGGTGACCAGAATGTGCCGCGCTACCGCAGCGTACTTGCCGTTCTCGAAGACGCCGCTGTCTACCCCGTAGACCATGGTCGGCTGGGTCACCGGATCGGACGGGTACTCGAAGAGCGCGTCGATCCTCCCCGCCTTCACGTCCTCCAGCGCCTGCTCGCGGTCGGTCGCCTCCGCGCCGCCAAGAGCGGTCGCAACGGCGGGATCCACGTAGCCGGAGTCGTCAACGTACGTGAACGTGAACTCAGCGGTCTTCTGCTCACTCACCTGGCGACTGGTCGTTTCGTTCGACCACACGACGAGCCCGATCACGATGATCAGGGCAAGGGGCACGACCAGAGTCGCGATCCAGAACCGCTTCTTGGTGAGCGTGCGAATCACCTCGAACGAGATGACGGTTCCCAGGTTGTGTCGCCCCATCGCCTACGCCTCCGCCGCTTCGTGCTGTTCCCCGTACACACGCACGAAGATATCGTCCATCGAGATCTTGGCTGTCTGGAAGCTGCGCACCATGACGCCGGCGTCCACGAGCTCGCGCAGGATGACCGCCTCATCGACGTGGCCGACGACAGTCAGCTCGGCCTGTCTCTTCCCTCGCAGAGTCACCTCGTAGTGCGCCGAGTCCGGAATCTCTCCCGAATACTCGAGCCGAATCACCGTTCCGCCGTACTTGTCCTGCACCTCCGCGATCGTGCCGTAGGCTTCGGCCTTGCCGTCTTTCAGCAGGACCACGCGATCGCATAGTCGTTCGACCTCTTCCATCTGGTGCGTCACCATCAGCACGGTCGCGCCGGCGTTCTTCTGCGCCTCGATGATCTCCATGAGCAGCCGTCGGTTCACCGGATCGAAGCCCTTGGTGGGCTCGTCCAAGATGAGCAGCTCCGGCTCGTTCATGATCGTCACGCCGAGCTGCACCTTCTGCTGCTCACCGCCGGACAGCTTGTCGATCCGGAGTTTCGCCTTGTCCGTGAGCGCGACTCGCTCAAGGTACTCCATCGACCACGCCGCCGCCGCCCGCTTGTTGAGCCCTTTGAGCCTGCCGAAGTAGGTCATCACGTCGATGACGGACTCTGCCTTGTACAGGCCGCGTTCCTCCGGGAGATAGCCAAGCTTCTCGCCGTCCTCGGGCCGGAACTCGCGCCCGTTGATGTGCAGCGTGCCCGAAGTCGGCTTGTAGATGCCGAGAAGTGCCCGGATCGTCGTCGTCTTGCCCGAGCCGTTCGATCCGAGGAAGCCAAACGTCTCGCCCCGGTCGATGTCGAACGACAGGTCCGAGACGACGGTGTTCCCGCCGAAGTCCATCCGGAAGTTCTGGATGTGGACGAGTGGCTCGGTCACGGTCTCTTCGGTCACCAGCCCTCCCCTGAGCGCGCTGACGCGTGCGAAACCATGATTGCACATGTGCCTTGAACGCAAACGTGTGGCCTTCGGGGCGAGTGAGCTCTGGATGTCGCAGCGTCTGGCGGCCTAGAAGACGTGCGTACGGAACCCCAACCGGCCCAGAACCTTCGGTAGGCCGAGGAAGTGTGCCGAGCTACCCGAGAGGACCTTCCGCACCTCGCCGTCCTCACGAACGTTGAGCGGGCGTTCGGTCACGGCGATGATGCGCTGCCGGGTTTCCTCGTCGAGCGAGTCCGCGAACTCGATCGCGATGGGGATGAAGTGTCCGTTGCCGTCGGGTTTGTGCCAGGTGAGCAGCGCTTGTCTCTCACTCTCTCGTACCAGTTCTATGTTGTTCTTGAGCATGACCGCCCTCCCGAAGTAGGCCCTACGTCTGCAACACGCTCTCGATCTGATCCAGGTGTGCCCGGCGATGCTGCGCTCTCTCGAGTGTGCGCAACTTGCCGTTGTCTTCGATGACCTCCGCCAGGTCGGGCGACACCGCTGCCGCTTCACGGTCGACCGCGTCCGCTGCCTCGCGAGCCAGGTCGACCGCTGCGCGATCGGGGATGGCGCCAGCCAGGGCCAACACGCCGACGTTCACGGCCTCGAAGTTCGTACTGGAATCCGCGCAGCCCGACGCGCGCCAGTCAGCCAGGGCTGCGCGGGCATAGTCATCCCAGAATGCCAGGTGTACGAGAACGTTCGCCACGGTGAGCCCGTTCGGCAACCGCCGCGCGAGGTCGGCGTCCGATAGACGATCCAGCACGCCGTGCAACCGGGCACGCTCGGAGTCATTTGCGGCCACGTATGCCTGCATCTACCTGCTCCCCCTCTGAAACCGAGTCAACACGAGAATACCTCACGTGACCGGGTTCGAGTGGGGTGGGAGCCCTCGGAGTCTCACAGACGCGAATGCAGAGATGACCCCGACCGCAAGGTAGCCCACAGCCGCAACATTGAACATGAAGATCAGCTCGAAGCTGCACCACACTATGAGGAGAATGGCCGCTGCCAGGGTGACGACGTACTGCTTCTCGCTTCGCCGAAGAAGCATTGCCGACGCAGCCAGATTGGGAATGCCGAGCACCAACAGCATGGCGATGCCGATCCACATGAGGTCGCGGAAGAAGATGTCGGCGAGCGGCAACTTGGCCACCACAGGAAGGAGCGCCTCGAATCCCATGAGGCCTCCATCCGAGCTGATGAGGAACAGCACCCCGCAGACCAGTCCGGCCACGCCATTCACGACGCTCACCACGATCAGGAAGTTCCGAGCCGCTTTCTGCACAGGTGTCCCCTCCCCAGAGGCCGTGGGCCCGAGCGGCTCACACGGTGATGACGACCTTGCCGCGCGCGTGGCCTTCGTCCAGGTACCGGAAGGCCTCGGGAGCCTCGCTCAGCGGATACGTCCGATCGATGACGGGCGTAACCTTGCCGGCCTCGATGAGTTCGTGGAGAACCTCGAGGTCCTTGTTGGTGGTCGATGCGACGAAGGGGCTCCCCTGCTGGCGCACGAACATGGCCGAAAGCGCTGCTGCTGCAATCCAACCCAGACCTGCATGCCCGCTACTCGGGATGTGGACCCCTTGTGGGGTGAGTGCGCGCCGCGCCTCAGCCAGGGAATGGCTTCCGACGTTGTCCATGATCACGTCGTAGCGCGGGCCGCCCAGCGTGAAATCCTCACGCGTGTAGTCGATGACGTGATCTGCGCCGATGGAGCGAGCCATCTCCACATTCCGCGTGCTGCACACAGCGGTCACCTCGGCGCCGAGAGCCTTGGCGATCTGCACGGCGAACGGCCCCACACCACCCGACGCGCCATTGACGAGGACCTTCTGCCCCGGCTGGACCTTGCCGTGATCGCGAAGACCCTGAAGCGCAGTGCAGGCGGACGTGGGTACGGCTGCGGCCTGCTCGAACGTCAGGCAGTGCGGCTTGCGCGCCAGTCGGTCGGCATTCGCGACTGCGTACTCGGCGCACGAGCCGCGGCACTCGCCGTACACCTCGTCGCCAGGCTGGAAGCGGGTCACGTCCTTGCCGACCGCCTCGACCACCCCCGCGCAATCGAGCCCGACAACCCAGTCCTTCTTGGGCTTGGGGAACCCGATGTAGAACCGTATCGGGAACGGTGTGCCCCTCATGCCGAAGTAGTCGCCGGCGGCCAGTGAGGCCGCTACCACCCGCACGAGCACCTCGTTGTCCCCCGGCGTGGGTCTCTCGACCGCCCTGAACTCAAGGAAGTCCGCAGACCCGTACCCGGTCTGGACGACTGCATTCACCGTGATCCCCCTCCAGCGTGTTCGCGCTTCAGACGAAGCGCGCCCCGCGCGTCTTCCCGTCCCGAGTCTACCTCACGAAGGGCGCGCGTTCGCCTTCACGCCGGGGTTACGTGGGTGACACAGAGCGCAGTCCGAGCGTGAACCGAGCGAAGAGCTTCTAGTACGCGCCGTGCGGCTGTCGCGAGAGAATGTCCCACTTCTTCATGTTGAATTCGGACTCCGACAAGACTCCGCTACGGTGGAGCGCGTACAGCTGTCGCAGTTGTTCAATGGCCTGCTCTCGCGCGTCAGGACGCTTGCCGAGGAACAGATCCTTCGCGCGTTCCCAATCCGACTCTGATATGGCTCCCTGGGCTCTGAGGTCTGCCAGTCTGCCTAACTCATCTGCGAGCGTGGGCAAGCCTGCCGAGGAGTTGGCGTGATAGGTCATCGCGCGCTCCACGGCCGCTCGCATCTCGAGTGCGGTCTTCTTGTCATTCAGTCTCACCAGCAGGCTGTTGCCCGACATCGGGCAGATATATACTGTCCGCTCGGTCAGGCAGATGAAGACGCCTAGAGCGGATCCGATGAGGGCGAGAATGCCAGCCAGGAGCAGAGCGTTGAGGCCGCCGATACCCGAGTCATCCATGAAGGGCGAGAAGAAGCTACTCGCTACCAGCATTGCCACACCTATGGCGGCCAGCTTCAGTGAGTCGACGATCACGGCTGTACGTGGTCCCAGGATCTCCACGGTCGTGATTGCCGAGATAGGATATACCGTGCTACCAGAAGAAACCTTCATGCCAGTAACCGTGAGCTTCTTGGATGAGTAGAAGACTGGCGTCGAGTCGGCATCCATCTCCGTGACATAGCGGCCTGCGCCCACTGAGCGTCCCCCTCGCTTCGCTTGGATCCCATCCACTCCTGGTTGTCGGCAAGGCAGAGGTCAGGCTGAAGGCGATGGCTGGGCTCCATCCAACG
>JAENZW010000091.1 GCA_016841065.1 Actinomycetota bacterium | reverse complement strand
GGTCGCGCTGTCGCCGGGCCCGGACTTCGGCGATGCAGGTGAAGGGTTCGCCCGGCTCAACTTCGCGACCACGCGCGACATCCTCGACGAGATCGTCGACCGCATCGTCAAAGCGGTCTCTGAAGGGGTGTGAGCACGAAGGTCCGGTCGGAGGATGCGTTTCATCCGCGTGACGGATGGTGGCCGGACGGTCTGCGGGTTACAAATACAGTGAAGAGAGGCGGGGGCGCCACGGCTGTCGTACTGACCGACGGAGGACCGAACATGCTGCAAACGCTCACCGCACGCTTGCGCGAAGACGACGGCGGAACCGCCGCCGAGTACGCTATTCTTGCCGCGCTCATCGCGGTCGCGATCGTCGCGACCGTCTATCTTATCGGCGTAGGCGTCGACGGTCTGTTCTCGCGGGTCGTCATCCCCTCGTAGGCGCCGTTGGCGAACCGGCGGCAGACTCTGGCTATGCCACTGCTCCGCCGACGTGCTCTTCGATTCGCCTGAGAAGCAGGTGTCCGGGAGTGCTCTTCGGGATGTAGCCGTCCGCGCCGCACTCGGAAACGATGCGCTTCAGGTCGCCCTCGGGTTCTGAAGAGAAGATGACGATCTTCATGTCGTGCTTGAACTTGTTGCGCTTCAGGATCTGGCACAGGTCGTCGCCCTTGAGCCCGGGCATGTTGTAGTCCATGAGCACCAGATTGGGCTCCTCGACACGCACAGTCGAGGCGACGCCGGTCCACTGGTCGCAGGTGTTTACGGCGTACCCTGACGATCTCAGAAGCTGCGCCGTTGCCGTCAGGATGAAGGTCTCGTCGTCGACCAGCAGAATCTTCGTGGTGCCGGGCATGCCATCCCCCTCTGTGCCGATGCGGGGCCTCGCGGCGCGCATATTGCCGGTAACCTCTCCCACTCTCTTCGGCATGTTGTGTCGTCATCGGTCATCGGGGCTTGCCTGATTCGCGGGTAGGATTTTCCTGAATGGCCGATACTCGATTGGCACGTGACGGCGCTGCGTTGCAGCCTGCGGGGGAGACTCGTGCTACGCTCGTCGAAGGAGCGTCATCCGAGCATTCGCCCGACCTCGCGAGGGGAATATGAGCATCCGGATCGTGCTGGTCGACGACCACAAGATAGTGCGGGACGGCCTCAAGAGCATGCTCGCGAAGCAGCTCGACATCGAGGTCGTCGGCGAGGCGGACGACGGGCGCGAGGCGACGACTCTGGTTGAGGACCTCAAGCCGGACGTGGTGATCATGGACATCGGGATGAAGGGCCTCAACGGGATCGACGCCACCCGTCGAATCATCGAGTCGACCCCGGACACCCGCGTGATAGCGCTCTCGATGCATTCGGACCGGCGCTACGTCTCGGAGATGCTTGCGGCAGGGGCGAGCGGCTACCTCCTCAAAGACAGCGCGTTCGGCGATCTCGCCGAGGCAATCAGGGTCGTTGCCGAGGGGCGCACGTTCCTCTCGCGGGATGTGGCGGACGTCGTCTACGAGGACTACATTAGGCGCGTCGCAGGTCAGGACGGTGACGAGGCGGGCGGCAGGGGACGCCTGCTATCACCGCGCGAACGAGAAGTACTGCAGTTGATTGCCGAAGGACTGTCCACAAAGGAGATCGCACGGGAGCTGCACCTCAGCGTGAAGACGGTGGAATCGCACCGTCGTCAGATTATGGAGAAGCTCAAGATCTTCAACATCGCGGGGCTCATCAAGTACGCCGTGAGGGAAGGCCTGGCCTCGTTGGAGGACTAGCGTGACCGGGGAGGCAAGACAGCAGAACACGCATATCCACGAAGGCGACGGGCGCACCGGGATCGCCCGGTTGCTCTCGAGTCGCGCGCTTCCGTGGCTGGTCTGCGGTGCGGTGGGGATCGCTGGTGTCTTGTTCGAGGCATTCCTCGACTCGACGGTATTCGCACAGAGCACGTTCCTCCATGCGCTGCTGTATTCGGGTGCGCACGAGCAGTGGATGCACGGCGTCACAGGCGTTTCGCTCCTCGTCATCGCGTTCATGTGGTCGCGGGTGATTCGCGAGCGTGATGCGCGCACGACGGCTGCCGAGGCCTACTCGGAGCGGCTCGGCGAACTCGTCGCTGACGTGAGCCGCGACGACGTCTCCGGGCGCCAGCGAGTGGCGGACTCTCTGCACGAGGACGTCGGTCAGCATCTGGTCGCGGCCCGCTTGTTCCTCGAGTCCGTCATCGAGAACGAGGCGTCCGGCGAGAACGTCGACTCCATGCGCTCCGTCTCGCGACTCCTCGACCGGGCGGTCGAGAGTTGTCGCGATCTCGCCGAAGACATCTCCCCGCGTTCGCTCGACGAATACGGTCTCGAGTCAGCCCTGGCGAACCTGTCGGCCACGATATCGAGGCGAGACGGCATGCACGTCTCGTTCGATGGCATCGGCGCGGATGTCGCGCCCCTGAGCCGCGAGGCGAGTCTCGTTGCCTTCGGCGTGTTCGCGGCCCTTCTCGGCGGCGCCGTGCTCGATCACAGCATGGGGGAGATCGAGCTATCCACGGCACTTGCGCCCGATGACTACGTCGCGAGCATCACGTGGACGGGCTCTCTCGACTGGGACCTCTTCGCCGCCGAAGAACGACTTCGAAGCGTAGGTGGGCATCTCGAACTTCTGCAGCACGATGGGCGCGTCTCCGTGTCCGTCGCGCTGCCGATCGTGTCCTGAGAAGGGCGCGACTCCGCGCAAGAGTCTCCAATCCCCTAGTCGGATATCGGGCATTCCCCTAGTCGCGAGTCGGCACTTCCCTATCGCGTCGCCTTGTGACGGGGCCGACGAATGAACCATGTGCAGGTGGTCCACTCCTGCGCGACATGAACGGGGGAAGGGGGAGCGCCGGTGAGTTCGACCGTCCGCACCGCCGCCGATAATCATCTCGGATGCGGCCCTCTCCGTCCCGGTCGACGGATCGGAGGCTTCGCGTGACGGACTTGCGTTCCGATGTGCTGCGACTGTGCGACGCCGCCGCCGAGGCGCTCGTACTCTTCGATGAGTCGGATCCGTCACGCGTGGCGGCGCTTGGAGCGGCCTTCTCCGACCTGCAGGCCGCATTCGGCGATATCGACGGTGACCACCCCGTGGCGTTGGCGGCTTCGGCAGCGCGCGCGGTGGCAGATGGGGATCCGGACGCGCTCGGGCGCATCGAGGGCCTGTTCGCGAAGGTGCGCGAGGCCGCGGAGCACATAGAGCCTGCAGATCGCGCGTCCGTCGCAGAGGTCGCGTCCAAGCCGAAGAAGCGTGCCGCGGACTCGCCGAGGATCACCAAGGCCACCCGGACTGCGAAGGCCGCGAAAGCCGCGAAAGCAAGCGAAGCGTCCCAGCCGGACGCCTCCTTCGCCGATGACGCCGAACTCCTGCACGACTTTGCGGTGCGGGCGACGGAACACATGGACGATGCAGACGAGTTCCTTCTCGCGCTGGAGCACGATCCCACGGATCGGGGTGCCGTGGACGCGGTGCTGCGGGCCTTCCACACGGTGAAGGGTATGGCGGGGTTCCTCGCTCTCAACGACGTTCGCGACCTCGCCCACGAAGGGGAGGGCCTGCTCGAATCTGCGCAGGGCGGAGAGCGAGTTCCCGATGCGGAGACTCTCGATCGCGTCTTCGGCATGGTTGACGCCATGCGCGAGGCGATCAGAATCGCGGCGGGTGGCGCGCCGACGGCCGCGCCCCGCGAGGGTTCTTCGGCCGAGGAGACCGAACCGACGGCCATCGCTACGGTTGCGCGCGAGACGATTCGCGTCGACTCGGAGCGTCTCGATCAGCTTCTGGACGCCATCGGCGAACTCGTCATCGCGGAATCGATGGTGAGCCGAACCGCACGCGTCGAGATGGCCCTGTCCGTCGGCCTCGGCCAGCAGCTCGGGCGGCTCGACAAGCTCATGCGACAGCTTCACGAGATGGCGGGCTCGCTTCGGATGATCCCGCTTCGGCCCACGTTCCAGAGGATGGCGCGCGCGGCCCGGGACATCGCGCACCAGGCAGACAAGCAAGTGGACTTCATTCTCTCCGGAGCCGAGACCGAACTCGACAAGGCCGTTGTGGACCGGATTGCGGACCCGCTGCTGCACCTGGTGCGCAATGCGGTGGACCACGGCATCGAGAGCGCGCGGGACCGAGTTGCCGCAGGGAAGCCAGCATGCGGTCGCGTCGAGCTGCGCGCGTACCACAAGGCCGGAAGCATCTTCGTCGAGATCGAAGACGACGGTTGCGGACTGGACCCGGAAGCGATCATCACGCGAGCGAGGGAGATGGGCCTGCTTGCCGAGGACGAGTCTGCGCCTACGGAGCGCGAACTCCTCGGGCTCGTTTTCGCCCCCGGACTGTCGACGTCCGAAGAAGTCACGGACGTGTCCGGCCGCGGTGTCGGGATGGACGTGGTCAAGCGGACCATCGACTCCCTGGGAGGACAGATCTCCGTTCGCAGCGAGTCCGGGCGCGGCACGCAGTTCATCATGCGCTTGCCGGTGACCCTTGCCGTGATCGATGGAATGGTCATCCAGGTCAGCGACGAGCGCTACATCGTTCCGACGCTCTCGGTCGTGCGCTCGATCAGGCCCGAGGCAGCCGAGATCACGAGCGTGTTCGAGCGAGGAGAGACGCTGCGCCTGGGAGACGAGCTCGTCAGACTCATCAAGCTCAGGGACGTCTTCAGCCTCAACGGTTTCAAGCTCGGAGTCGACGAGTCCATCGTGATGGTCGTCGAGAGCGACGGGGAGAAGGCCGGTCTCGTCATCGACGAGATCGTGGGTCAGCAGCAGATCGTCATCAAGTCCCTTGGAGACGCGCTCGGCGAGGTCGCCGGCGTGTCGGGTGGGGCCGTCATGCCCGACGGGCGTGTCGGCCTGATCCTCGACGTCGGGGGACTTGTCGCGTTGGCCAATCGGACGAAGTAGCGAGAGGGAGGTGGATGGCGTGGGAGTCGAAGCTGCCGTAGCGGTGCCATCGTCGGTGCTCTCCGACGAAGTAGAACGTGGCGGCAAGTACCTCACGTTCCGACTGGGAGCCGAGGAGTACGGCGTAGAGATCCTCAAGGTCAGGGAGATTATCGGACTCCTTGCGATCACGGCGGTGCCGCGCACTCCGGACTTCGTCCGTGGTGTGGTCAATCTGAGAGGCAAGATCATCCCCGTGCTCGATCTGCGCATGAAATTCGGCATGGGGCAGGTCGACGACACCGAGTTCACGTGCATCGTCGTGGTCGACGCCGAAGTCAACGGCCGCGCTGCACATATAGGCGTCATCGTCGACACCGTGTCGGAGGTCGTGCAGATCGCCGACGCCGAGATCGAAGAGACACCGTACTTCGGAGAGGCGCTGGACACCGGGTTCATCCTCGGCATGGCGAAGCACCGCTCCGGCGTGAAGATACTGCTCAACATCGAGGCCGTGCTCGCGGAGTCTGGTGTGGTCGAGGTTGCGACCATGGCGGCCCAGGAACTCGCTCGCGTTTCCGAGAGCGAAGAGAAGGAGGCGTAGGTCATGTTTGGAATGTTCAGCACCCCGGTGAAGGACCGGGCGGCTTCGATCGAGACGCCGGCAGGCGACGCGCAGACCGCGCAGCCTTCGGCCAAGGCCGACACGTCGCTCGTGGATCTCGTTCCGGTCCCGGTTGTGGCGATCGGGCGCGATTTCGGCATCACGTACGTGAACGACGCGGCAGCTCAGGTTGCTGGCCGTACCCGCGACGCGTGCCTCGGCGTTCCATGCTACGAGGTCTTTCGCGCGGAGCACTGCCGCACAGCGGAGTGCCGGTGCGCGCAGGCCATGGACACGGGTCGCACCGTCACGGGTGAGACGATCGCTTCACCGACGGGCACGCCGGTCCCGATCCGCTACACGGGTTCACCACTGCGCAACGAATCCGGGCAGATTGTCGGCGCCGTCGAGTTCATCCTCGATATCTCGCAAGAAGCCAAGGTGGCGGACGGTGTTGCCGACATCGCTTCCAAGGCGCTTGAGGGATTCCTGGATGCCCGTGCCGACGCGGAGCTGTTCGTCGGCAACAACAAAGCCGTCATCGAAGGCATCAACAACATCCTCGAGGCGCTTGTCGGCCATATGGACGCCATGCCGACGCCGGCTGTCATCGTTGACCGCGACTTCACCGTTCGCTACCTCAACGACGCCGCTGCTGGCGTGGTGGGGCTTCCGGCCGAGCGAGCGCGGGGGCAGAAGTGCTACGAGCTGTTCAAGGCCGGCGACTGCGGAACCGCGCAGTGCGCACTCGGTCGATGCATGAGCAGCGGGCAGACCGAGACGAGTGAGACCGACGCGCATCCGCAGGGCCTCGACCTGTTCATCTCCTACTCCGGCGTGCCGATTCGCGACGCTAGTGGCGAGATCGTCGGCGCCATGGAGATCGTCACTGACCAGACCGAACTCACCAAGGCGATGCGCGACAGCTCCGAGAAGGTCGAGTACCTGAATTCGATTCCGACGCCCGTGGTCGTGATGGACAAGGACTACACCGTCCGCTTCATCAATCCGGCCGGTGCGGGCGCTCTTGGGCGCGACGTCGAAGCGTGCGTCGGGCAGAAGTGCTACAGCCTGTTCAACACGGGTGACTGCCGCACGTCGAGTTGCGCGGTGGCGCGTGCCATGCAGATGGACACGCTCGTGACGAGCGACACGGTCGCCAAGCTGCCCGGCGGGGAGCTGCCGATCCGTTACACGGGCAGGGCGCTCAAGGACGACAAGGGCAACGTCATCGGCGCCCTTGAGTACGTGCTCGACATCAGCAAGGAGATGGAGATCACCGACGAGCTGACCGGCCTGGCCGCGGCTGCGGTCGAGGGCGACCTTGCGAAACGGGCGGAGTCCGAGAAGTTCGAGGGCAACTATAGGACCATCGTCGAGGGTGTGAACCATACCATCGATGCGTTGCTCGCACCCATCACGGAGGCGGGCGAGGTCCTCGAGAAGGTCGCACAGCGGCAGCTCGACGCGCGTGTCGTGGGCGACTACAAGGGCGATCACGCAACCATCAAAGAGAATCTCAACATGGCGGTCGAGAACCTCGATGTCTCACTCACTCAGGTGGCGGAGGCGACCGAGCAGGTTACTTCGGCTAGCAATCAGATCAGTTCCGGCAGCCAGAACCTGGCTCAGGGATCCAACGAGCAGGCCAGCTCGCTCGAGGAGGTCTCATCGAGTCTCGAGGAGATGTCGGCGACCACGAGTCAGAACGCCGACAACGCCAAGGAGGCCAAGGAGCTCTCGCAGACGACGCGGGGTGCGGCGGAGGCTGGCAACGACGTCATGCAGCGCATGTCGGAAGCGATGGGCAAGATCAAGTCCTCATCCGACGAGACCGCCAAGATCATCAAGACCATCGACGAGATCGCGTTCCAGACCAACCTGCTCGCACTGAATGCGGCTGTTGAGGCCGCGCGCGCGGGTGAGGCGGGCAAGGGCTTCGCGGTCGTCGCCGAAGAGGTGCGCAACCTCGCCCAGCGGAGCGCCGAGGCCGCGAAACTCACGGCGAACATGATCGAAGAGTCACAGCGCAACGCCGAAGGCGGCGTGAAGACCGCAAGCGAGGGCGCCGAGACGCTCAACGAGATCGTCGGCGGCGCGACGAAGGCGAGCGACATCACCTCTGAGATCGCCGCGGCATCCGCCGAGCAGGCGCGTGGTATCGACCAGGTCAACACCGCCGTCTCGCAGATGAGCAAGGTGACGCAGCAGAACGCCGCGAACTCCGAGGA
>JAENZW010000001.1 GCA_016841065.1 Actinomycetota bacterium | reverse complement strand
GGGGGGACCGCGGCCGGGTGGGACGGCTGGGTGGTGGGCGAGGGCGGGGGGGGCGTGGGGAGCGAGTGCGTCCTCGACAAGGGGCTCGACGGTCCCGTCGGGGGGCTGGTGGACGGCTTCCTTATGCGCTACTACGACGACGCGTCTAACGTGCCGAGTGAGGTGCTCGTCCCCGACATGCCGGACGACGCCGAAGCGATCGAGGAGTGGCTCTCAAGCTGTCGCGGTTCACGCGTCAGCCTGCGCGTCCCGCAGCGCGGCGAGAAGCGCGAGTGGATAGGCCTTGCCGAAAGCAACGCGCGGCACACCCTGCTGCGCTTCAAGGTTCGCACGCGCTACGACGAGGAGCGGCTCAACGCCGCATTGCTGCAGCTAGAGAGTGCGATCGCCCTCCCGGCACCGCCGCTGCGCATCGAGTGCTACGACATCTCGACGATTCACGGGCGCCATTCGGTCGGTTCGATGGTGGTATTCACGAACGGACGGGCAGACGCGAAATCCTACCGACGCTTCCGCGTTCGTATGGATGCGTCCGAGGCCAACGATGTCGCGATGATGTCCGAGGTCCTGCGACGCAGATTCGCGCCGGAGCGCCGCGCGGATGGGCGCTTCGGCAGTACGCCGGATCTCGTGATCGTCGACGGTGGCAAGCCGCAGCTGTCTTCGGCAATTCGCGCGATGGAAGAAGCGGACGCCGGTGACATTCCGGTGGTGGCGCTCGCGAAGCGCGAGGAGGAGCTGTTCGTGCCCGGATGGGAGGATCCCGTCGTTCTGCCGAATGGCTCCGAGTCGCTCTACCTCGTGAAGAGGGTGCGCGATGAAGCCCATCGTTTCGCGATCGGATATCACCGCGAACTGCGTGGCAAGGCGATGACGGCCAGCGTGCTCGACGACATTCCCGGCGTGGGGCCGAAGCGCAAGAAGGCGCTCCTCAAGGCGTTCGGTTCGGTGAAGCGCTTGCGTGCGGCTACGGTCGACGAGATCGCTGCCGTATCCGGAATCCCGCGCGAAGTCGCGGAGGAGATTGCAGCGGTGTTGAGTCAGCCGGGAGCAGAGGGGCGCCAAGCCGGATCGTGACGGTCTTCCTCGCCCGGGGCGACGTGGACGTTCGCTATACTGGGTGAGTCCGCGCACGCGGTACGGGTCATGAGGGTGACGCCTCACGGTACGGAGGAGGTACGGCGTGGACGAGAATCCTGCTGACATGCCCGAAACCGTTCCCGGCGACACCCGCATGCCGGAACTCGTGATCATCACGGGTATGTCCGGCGCCGGCCGCTCCGAGACCATCCACACCTTCGAGGACCTCGGTTACTTCTGCATCGACAACCTGCCGCCCTCGCTCATCCGACAGCTCGTCGACCTCACGCGGCTTCCCGGCAACAGAATCCGCAGGTTGGCCATCGTGTGCGACGTGCGCGGCAAGGAGTTCTTCGACGAACTGGCCGGCGAGCTCAAGCGGCTCGAGGATTCCGGCGTGCCGTTCCGATTGGTGTTCCTCGAGGCAGCCGACGACGTGCTCGTCCGACGCTTCAAGGAGACACGCCGACGCCATCCGCTGTGCGACGAGACAGGCTCGGTCACCGAGGGGATCCGCGACGAAAGAGAAGCGCTCGCCGGGATTCGAAGCCGCGCGGATGTCGTTATCGATACCAGCGAACTGAAGCCGCAGGACTTGCGGCACGTGCTCAAAGAGCGGTTCTTCACCGACAACCTCGCATCCACTCTTGCGATAACCGTGTCTTCGTTCGGCTTCAAGTACGGAGTGCCCGCCGACGCCGACATCGTGATGGACGTGCGCTTCCTCCCGAATCCGTACTACGACCACGAACTGCGGGACCTGACCGGTCTCGAGGAACGGGTGCGTGCGTTCGTCCTCGGTCGCGATGAGACCTCCGACTTCCTTCGGAAGTGGCTGGACCTGCTCGGCACCCTTGCACCCGGCTACCTCATGGAGGGCAAGTCGCACCTCGCCGTCGCCCTCGGCTGCACCGGCGGGATGCACCGCAGCGTCGTGCTTGCCGAAGAAACCGCCACCTACCTTCGCGGTCTCGGCTACAGCGTCGCAACGAGCCATCGCGACATCGGTCGGGACCGGGAGCGTCTGTGAGTGCATCCCGGCGACGCGCCGCCGCAATCGGAGGCGGCCCGGGTCGGCCCGTTGTCCGCAAGTGTCTGCTCGCGCTCGCCTGCAGCACGTCGGCGATAGTCACGATGGCCGACGACGGCGGTTCCACGGGGATGTTGCGGCGTGAGATCGGAATGTTGCCCCCAGGAGACATCAGGAACTGCCTGGTGGCGCTCGGGGACGACAGCAGCCTCGTCGGCCGGCTCTTCCAGTATCGCTTCCCGCATGGCGAAGGGCTTGCCGGTCACGCGCTCGGGAATCTCATCATCGCTGCCCTCGCGGACATCACGGGCAGCTTCCCGGACGCCATCGCCTTCGCGGCGGGTCTCGTAGGGGCGAAGGGCAACGCCCTGCCGTGCACTCTCGAAGACGTTCATCTCTCCGCGATCGACGGTTCGGGACGGCCCATACGAGGTCAGGCCACCATAGCGGTGAGCGGCGGCCCGATAGCCGACGTGCAGCTCGATCCCGAGTGCCCCGCTGCATATCCGCCGGCGCTCGAGGCTGTCAGCAGCGCCGACGCGATCGTGATCGGACCGGGCAGTCTGTTCACAAGCATCATCCCGAACTTCCTGGTGGAGGGTGTCGCCCAGGCCTTGCGCGACTCCTCGGCGACGCGGGTGTACGTATGCAACGTGGCGAATCAGCGGGGGGAGACGGCGGGGATGGACGCCGCCGATCATGTGGAGGCTCTGCTCGCGCATGGCTTGCGTGGGGCCATCGACATAGCCATCGTCCACGACACCGAGAGCTTCCCTGTGCGCGGCGCATCCGAGACAGGGTACGATGAGGGTCCACCTGTCCATGAGGTGGTCTGCGGCGGAGCTGACGTTCGGGCGCGGATCGAGGCGACGGGCGTGAAGGTCGTGGCCGCGAACCTCGTTGCTGCAGACAACCCGGCGCACCACGACAGGAGCAGACTCCTCGAGACGCTTCGCGAGGTCCTCTAGAGATGTCGTTCACAGCAGAGGTCAAAGACGAGCTGTCCAGGATCGAGCCGAAGAGGCAGTGCTGTCTCAAGTCGGAGCTCGCAGCTCTCGTGCGCGTTGAGGGCACTCTCCACATCTCGGGCAACGAGCGCTTCCGTCTGGAGATCGCCACGGAGACAGCGCCCGTCGCGCGCAAGACGATCAAGCTCCTGCACGGCCTCTACGATCTCAAGACCGAACTCACCGTTCGTAGGAGTGTCCTGCACAAGACGAACAACTACCTCATCACCGTTCCGAGTCAGCCGAAGCTCCCGCAAGCCCTCAACGAGCTAGGCATACTCGACGAATCGTTGAATCTCACGCACGGCATTCTGCCACGCGTTGTGAGGCGCGACTGCTGTGCAATCTCGTACCTTCGCGGGGCCTTTCTCGGCGGCGGCTTCGTTGCTGATCCGCACGGCGACTTCCATTTCGAGCTCACCGCTGAGAGCGAGCAGATTGCCGAAGACCTCGCGGTTCTCATGGAGCGCTTCGAGATACCGGCGAAGGTCACCCGCAGGCGCGGCCTGTTCACCGTCTACCTCAAGGGAGCGGAGCCGATCGTCACGTTCCTCGCCCTGGTCGGCGCCCACCGCGCTCTGCTTCGAACCGAAGACGTCCGCATCTTGAAATCGATGCGCAACGACGTGAACCGCCTGGTCAACGCTGAGATGGCCAACCAGCAGAAGACCGCCGACGCCGCACTCGCGCAGATCGAGGCGATTCGCCTTCTGGCAGACACACGGGGAATCGGTAGCCTGCCGCCGGCGCTGCAGGAGTTGGCGTCTCTTCGGCTGGAGTATCCGGATGTGAGCTTGCGAGAACTCGGCGAGCTTGCCGATCCGCCACTGTCAAAGTCGGCGGTATATCATAGGGTCCGTCGCATCGAGCAAATGGCCGAAGAGGGCCTGCACGATGACGGCTCGAGTATCTGACGCACCAGCGGCGCGGATCGGCGCCGAGGGGGAATGTGGCCGCGGGGCGGCCTGTCATACGAGGAGGTACTTATCGTGGCGATCAAGGTCGGTATCAACGGGTTCGGTCGAATCGGACGTCTCGTGTTCCGGGCGTGCGAAAGCGATCCCGACATCGAGGTCGTTGCGGTCAACGATCTGACCGACGCGAAGACACTCGCGCACCTGCTGAAGTACGACTCGGTGCACAAGGTGCTCAAGGCCGAAGTCAAGGCGGGTGACGGTGAGTTCACCGTTGACGGGCGTGTGGTCAAGGTTCTAGCGGAGCGCGATCCCGCCGCGCTTCCGTGGGGAGCGATGGGCGTCGATGTAGTGGTCGAGTCCACCGGCATCTTCACCGATGCCACCAAGGCGAAGGCCCATATGGACGCTGGCGCGAAGAAGGTCATCATCTCGGCTCCGGCCAAGAACGAGGACATCACGATTGTCATAGGTGTCAACGACGGCGACTACGATCCCGAGCGGCACCACATCATCAGCAACGCATCGTGTACCACGAACTGCCTCGCACCGTTCGCGAAGGTGCTTCGTGACAGCTTCGACTTGCAGTCCGGCTTCATGAACACGATCCACAGCTACACGAACGACCAGAACATCCTCGACCTGCCGCACAAGGATTTGCGTCGCGCTCGCGCTGCAGCGATGTCGATGATTCCGACGTCGACCGGTGCCGCGAAGGCCATCGGGCTCGTAATGCCCGACATGAAGGGCAAGCTCGACGGTATGTCGATGCGCGTCCCGACCCCCGACGGTTCCGCCGTCGATCTCGTCGCCCAACTGGGCCGTGCAGCCACCGCCGAAGAGATCAACGCCGCCATGAAGGCAGCTGCGGACGGTCCCATGAAGGGAATCCTCGAGTACTGCGAAGACCCGATCGTCTCAATCGACGTGGTGGGCAACCCGGCGAGTTCCGTGTTCGACTCGCTTCAGACCATGGTGATGGGCGGCTCGGGCACGTTCGTCAAGTGCATATCCTGGTATGACAACGAGTGGGGCTACAGCAACCGCGTCAAGGATCTCGTGAAGATGGTCCTGGGCTAGGCCCGCCGTTGGAGGAGAGTTGAGACTGCGGGCGCGTCCAATGCGGGCGCGCCCGCGCTTCGATGTCGGAGGGGTGCATGTTCGAGAAGAAGACCATTCGCAATGTCGACGTCCGGGGCAAACGCGTGCTCGTGCGGGTCGACTTCAACGTTCCACTGGCCGAAGGCGCGGTGACCGATGACACGCGCGTGCGTGCGGCCCTGCCGACGATTCGGCATCTCGTCGACAACGGTGCCCGGGTGATTCTGCTGTCGCATCTGGGCAGACCGAAGGGCGAGCGCGATCCGGAGTACTCGCTTCGGCCTGTTCGTCGTGTCGTGCAGCGATTGATCGGACGCAACGTCGTGTTCATCGACTCGACGGTCGGACCCGAGGCCGAGGAAGCCGTCGGCCGAATGGTAGACGGCGAGATCCTGATGCTTGAGAACGTGCGCTTCAGCCCAGGCGAGAAGACGAACGACCCCGAGTTCTCCAAGCAACTCGCGGCACTCGCCGACATCTACGTGAACGATGCCTTCGGCGCAGCGCATCGCGCACACGCGTCTACCGTCGGTGTGACACACTATCTGCCGGCATACGCGGGCATGTTGCTCGCCCGCGAGGTTGAGACGCTCACGGAGATGCTCGCCCATCCGGACCGGCCGTTCGTGGCGATTTTGGGCGGCAGCAAGGTGTCGGACAAGTTCGGCGTGATCGACCGTCTGCTGGAGTGCGTCGACACGCTCGTAATCGGCGGCGGCATGTGCTTCACGCTGCTCGTCGCGAAGGGCTTGGACGTCGGGAAATCCCTTGTCGAGGAGGAGTGGATTGAGCCGGCGAAGAAGATGCTCACGAAGGCCACCGAGCGTGGTGTCGACCTCATGTTGCCGGTCGACTTCGTGGTTGCGGATGCGATCGCCGAGGACGCCGAGACCAAGATCGTCGGCCGCGAGGAGATTCCGGCGGACATGATGGGCCTCGATATCGGGCCGACGTCCGTCGAGCTCTTCAAAGGGGCGGTCACATCCGCGAAGACGATCTTCTGGAACGGCCCCATGGGCGTGTTCGAGCTCACGCCGTTCGAACACGGGACGCGCGAGGTTGCGATGGCCGTGGCGAGAAACAACAGGGCCGTTTCCGTCATCGGTGGGGGCGATTCCGTGGCGGCGGTTCGCAAGTTCGGTCTCGAGCAGCGTGTCACCTTCGTGTCCACGGGTGGAGGCGCCTCGATGAAGCTACTCGAGGGATCAGAGCTACCGGGCCTCGAAGCACTGCTAGACAACTAGAACCGATGCGCGGCGATAGGTGCCGCGAGAGAGGGGCGTGGCGCATGGAACGGCGGCCGCTCGTTGCGGGCAATTGGAAGATGTACAAGACCGCTGGTGAAGGAGCGATTCTCGTCCAGAACCTCGAAGAACGCGTGTCCGCATATTGGGCCGAGGTCGAGGTCGCGGTCTGCCCACCATTCACGGCGCTCAAGTCAGTGTCGACTGTCATCGAGCTGGATCGGCTTGAGATGAGTCTCGGTGCGCAGAACGTGTACTGGGAGGACGAGGGGGCTTTCACCGGCGAGGTGTCGCCGCGCATGCTGGTCGATCTTCGGTGCGACTACGTAATCGTTGGTCACTCGGAGAGACGCGAGTACTTCGGCGAGACAGACGAGACCGTCAACAAGAAGGTCAAGGCGATCTTTGCCGCAGGCATGGTCCCGATTGTCTGCGTGGGCGAGTCGCTTGCCACGCGCGAGGCCGAGGAGACCGAGACGTTCGTGCGGGAGCAGGTTCGTGGCGCGCTCCAGGGAATCGACTCCGATCACGCGCAGCGCCTCGTCATCGCATACGAGCCGCTCTGGGCGATTGGCACCGGTCGCACGCCGACTCCGGAGGGCGCCAATGACGTATGCCGCTCGATTCGGGCGACCGTCGGCGCCATGTTCGGACCGCCCTCGGCCATCGCGCTGCGAGTTCTGTACGGCGGCTCGGTCAAGCCCGAGAACGCCCGGACCTTCTTCGCGGAGCCCGACATCGACGGCGCTCTCGTCGGCGGGGCTGCGCTCGACGCAGAGTCGTTTGCCGAGATCGTCGCAGCGGCACTCTAGATATGCCGAAGAACCTGCCCGCGTGTCTCATCATCATGGATGGTTTCGGTCTGGCCGAGGCGGGTCCCGGCAATGCCATCTCGGCTGCCGGCACTCCGAACCTCGATAGGCTCTTTGCGCAGTACCCGACCACCCGGCTGTGTGCCTCCGGGCTCGCCGTCGGACTCCCCGAGGGGCAGATGGGCAACTCCGAGGTCGGACACCTCAACATCGGTGCGGGTCGTGTTGTCTACCAGGAGCTCACGCGAATCGACTGCGCTATCGAGGACGGCTCGATTGTCGAGAATCGGGTCCTGGCGGATGCCATCGACCAGGCCGTGACTGCAGGAACAGCCGTTCATCTCATGGGACTCGTATCGGACGGGGGAGTGCACAGCCATCTGAATCACCTCTTCGCTCTGCTTGACCTGGCGGCCGGGCGTGGTGCGGAGACGATCTACGTCCACTGCTTCCTCGACGGGAGGGATGTATCGCCGACGAGCGGGGCAGGATTCGTCGCGCAGGTGGAGGACAGGCTCGCGAGGCTAGGTGTTGCCACGGCGGCCGTGGCTACAGTGATGGGTCGCTACTACGCCATGGATCGCGACAAGCGCTGGGATCGAGTCGAGCTAGCATGGCGAGCGATGGTGCTCGGTGACGGGGACCGCCAGAGTGTCGGCTCCGAGGCGATTGCCGCCTCCTACGCAGGTGGCGTGACCGATGAGTTCGTGAAGCCGGCGAATGTCGGGCGGCCTGATGAAGCACCGATCACCGTGCGCGACGGCGACGCGGTGATCTTCTTCAACTTTCGACCCGACCGCGCGCGGGAGATAACACGGGCTTTCGTGGACCCCGGCTTCGATGGGTTTGCGCGTCCCGTCACGCCACGTCTGCACTTCGTCTGTCTGACGGAATACGACCCGACGATTCCCGCGCCGGTGGCGTTTCCAAAGAATCTGCCGTGCTGCGTGTTGGCAGACGTTCTGGCCGAGAACGGACTTCGTCAGCTACACATCGCCGAAACCGAGAAGTACGCACACGTGACCTTCTTCCTCAACGGCGGTGCCGAGGCGCCGAAGGACGGCGAGGAGCGGGTGCTCGTTCAGAGTCCGAAGGTCCCGACGTACGATCTGCAGCCCGAGATGAGCGCGCCAGAGGTCACATCCCGCCTTGTTGATGCCATTGCCGAAGATCGGGCCGATCTCTACATCGTGAACTACGCGAATTGCGACATGGTAGGACACACGGGGATATTGGAGGCTGCCGTCGAAGCCGTTGAGGCGGTCGACTCGGGAGTTGGCTCGGTGATCGCAGCGATACGCGACAAGGGTGGAGTCGCCGTCATCACAGCGGATCACGGCAATGCCGAGCGGATGTCGACACCAGGCGGGTCACCATTCACCGCACACACACCCTCTGACGTGCCACTATGTGTGGTCGACGATCGTGTGAAGGGGCTCGCAGAGGATGGTATCCTTGCGGATGTGGCGCCGACGCTCCTCTCACTGATTGAGATCGACCAGCCTCCCGAATGGACGGGCCGCTCGCTCCTGATATACTGATTCCTCGATTCGGCGTCTGCGAGCGCCGTGAGCACGTCTCGCACCTCCCGGAAGGAAGTCTGGAACCGTGAACGCAATAGTAGGGCTCGTACTCGTCGTGCACGTCGCCGTATCCGTCGGTCTTATCGTGTTCATTCTCCTGCACTCCGGCAAGGGGGCAGGTGTCTCGTCGATGTTCAGTGGGATGATGCCTACGACGTCGTCAGGCACCGGAATCATCGAGAAGAACCTGGACAGAATCACCATTGGGCTGGCGATCACGTTCTCGATCACGCTGCTGATTCTCATGGTGGCCTACAAGCCCGTTTGATTCGACTCCTAGCTTTGGCGCGCTATGCGGGCGGGTCTCCGGACTCGCCCTTTCTATGCACCTAGCAGCTCTTGATATACAATCTGGCACTTGCCAGTTGTTTCGAGTAGCGGGAGAATTAGGTAATCAGGGTTCAAGTGAGATTGCCCCTCGTGACGTTCACGTCGCGAGGGGTAGAGATGTTGTGAGGCGACCGGCTCGGAGGGAGGCGATTTCGGGGGTCGATGCCTCGAGGCCAATCATCTAGAGGAAAGGGGCTGTGAGTTGTCTAACAGATTCCGTTCCACCATCGCCATCGTGCTCGCGATCGCCCTCGTCGCATCGCTGGCAGCACTTGGCGGATGTACCAATTCCGAAGACAATACCGAAGGCACGACAGGGGACACCGAAGGCGCCGTCAAGGGCGGCACCCTGAGCCAGTTCATCGTCGAGCCGTTTGCCATCACTCCTACGCTTGCCTACGAGTCGGAGGGCATCTACATCGTGTCGGCTCTGTTCGACAGCCTTGTCGAGTACGATCCGATCACGAGCGAGATCGGCCCCGCGGCAGCCGAGAGCTGGTCGGCCAACGAGGACGCGAGCGTTTGGACATTCAAGATTCGCCAGGGTGCCAAGTTCCACAACGGCACCGAGGTGAAGGCTGGCGACTTCAAGTACGCGTGGGAGCGCATGCTCGATCCGGAGATGGCTTCCGAGATCAGCTACCACCTCCTCTCAGTCAAGGGTGCCACCGAGATGCTCGACGGTGCCGCGACCGAGCTTGAGGGTGTCAAGGCGCTTGACGACTACACGCTTGAGGTCACGCTCGTCGAGCCGTATCCGGACTTCGAGCTTGTCGTGGGTCACCCGTGTCTGGGCCCGTTGCCCAAGGACGCCGTCGAGGCCGATCCCAAGTTTGACGAGAATCTCGTCGGGAACGGTCCGTTCAAGATGGCCGAGCCGTGGGCGCACGACCAGTACGTCAAGGTCGTTCGCAACGACGACTACTACGGCGATGAGCCGAATGTCGACGGCATCGAGTTCAAGATCTTCAAGGACGCCGAGACTGCCTTCCTCGAGTTCGAGGCCGGCAACCTGGACTTCACCGAGATTCCTGCAGGCCGTCTCGGTGACGTGACCGCCAAGTACGGTGCGTCGCCGGATGGTTACACGGGCAATCCTGATGAGCAGGTGCTCACGGGTCCGGAACTCGGCATCTACTACGCGAACATCAACAACACGAAGCCACCGTTCGACAACGTCAAGGTTCGCGAGGCCATCTGTCTGGCGATCAACCGTCAGGCGATCAGTGACGCGTTGTTCGATGGAAGCCGCAAGCCCGCTGACAGCGTCAGCCCGGCAGGCATCCTCGGATACGAGCCTGGCATGTGGCCCGAGTCACGGTACGACGTGGCGGCAGCCAAGGACGCGCTGGAAGCGGCCGGCTACCCCGGAGGCGAAGGCTTCCCGACGATCAAACTGCTCTTCAACAGCGGTTCCTACCACGATCAGGTCTGGCAGCTCGTTCAGGCCGACCTGAAGACCATCGGCATCAACTCCGAACTGGAGAGCGTCGAGTGGGCCGTGTACAAGGACAAGCTGAAGAAGAAGGAGTTCGACATCGCTCGCTATGGTTGGGTCTATGACTATCCGATCATGGAGAACGCGCTGTACGCGCTCTTCTACAGCACGTCTGCTGACAACCAGAGCTACTATGCGAGCGCAGAGTACGACGCTCAGGTCAAGAAGGCTCGGAACACCCTGGACCTTCAGGAGCGCCTGGCTGGCATGCGTGATGCCGAGAAGATCCTCGGCAAGGATATGCCGGTTGCGCCGATCATGTTCTACTCGCACTTCGACCTCACGTCGAGCCGAGTGAACAACTTCCGCTACAGCCCGATGAACATCCCCGATTACAGCCACTGCTGGATAGCGGAGTAACATCGGCAGCAAGAGACTGAAGAACGGCGGGGCGCCCCGCAAAGGGGCGCCCCGCGCACGTCCTGCGGACTCGTAGAAGGCACACGAATGCTCAAGTACGTTGCTCGGCGCATACTTCAGATGATTCCCGTGTTCTTCGGGGTGACCATCGTACTGTTCATTTTGCGCGCGCCCGGCGTCCTGCCCGGTGATCCCATTGAGATGCTGACCGGCGATCGGGTAATCTCGGAGACAACCTACAACCAACTCGTTAGCAAACACGGTCTCGATCAGCCGCTTACGACTCAGTACGTGACGTACATGAAGAATCTCGCAAGAGGGGATCTCGGCCAGTCCTACAAGAAGAATCGGTCGGTAACCGAGATATTCGTCGAGAAGTACCCCTACACCGCTCGTCTCGCCCTCGCGGCCATCCTGATCGAGGTCGTCATCGGAATTGGTGTCGGGATCATCTCCGCAGTCAAACGCTACTCGTTCTGGGATGTTGCCGGCACCTTATCCACATCCATACTGGTATCCTTGCCGGTCTTCTGGCTCGGCATGCTCATGCAGATTCTCTTCGGCGTGTACTTCAAGAAGTGGGGTCTGCCGTATCTGCCCATATCAGGTATGGGCAATCCGCCTGATCTTGCGCATCTGATTCTGCCTGCAATAACTCTTGCCTCCGTTTCCACCGCGTACGTTGCGCGAATCATGCGCAGCCAGATGATCGATGTCTCACAGCAGGACTACATCCGGACCGCTGAGGCAAAGGGCCTTTCTGGCGGCGCGGTCGTCCGCAGACACTCTCTCAAGAACGCTCTCATCCCGGTCGTGACGTTCATCGGTATCGACCTCGGCGCCATGCTGGCCGGCGCGATACTGACGGAAACGGTGTTCAACTGGCCGGGAATCGGATACGAAATCTACCTGGCGATCATCGCTCGTGACTGGCCGATCGTGACCGGTGGCGTGGTGATCGTCGTAATCGCATATATGTTCATCAACCTTCTGGTCGACATCAGCTATGCGTTCCTCGATCCGCGTATCAGGTATGGCGGAGAGGCGGCGTAGCGAATGAGCAACTCCGACCACAAGCACAAGATCGATCTCGAACAGATTGCTGAGACCGTCGAAGAGCAGGTTGCGTACGGTCTTGAGATACAGGGCCCCGTTCGGCCGACGCGCACCCTCTGGCGTGACACCTTGCGTCGCCTCAGAAAGAACAAGCTGGCGGTCGTGGGTCTCATCTGGATATCACTCGTCGTGGTCATGGCCGTCACTGCCGATCTCTGGGTCACACCGCTTCTCGGTGACCCGATAGCCCTGGACACAACCAAGGTCGCCGAGCAGAGACTCAAGCCGCCGAGCTGGGAGCACCCGTTCGGTACCGACAATCTGGGGCGAGATGTCGCGGCTCGCGTAGTGTACGGTGCGCAGGTCTCGTTGCGTGTCGGTATTCTCGCGGTAGCCATCTCGGTCTTCCTGGGGCTCTTCTTCGGCGCGATTGCAGGCTTCTATGGCGGCTTGTCGGACACACTTGTGATGCGGCTGGCTGACGTCTTTTTCGCATTCCCGTACATCCTGTTCGCAATCGCGATGATCGCAATCCTTGGACCGAGCGAAACGAACGTGTTCATCGCAATCGGCATACTCGGATGGCCTTCGATCGCACGCGTCTTCAGGAGCTCGATTCTCTCGGTCAAAGAGAACGAGTATGTTGACGCCGCCCGTGCGCTCGGTGCTTCGGACGTTCGTATCCTTTCGCGTCACATTCTGCCGAATGCTGCGGCACCGATCATCGTGTACGCGACAATGAGCATCGGCGGGGCAATCCTTTCCGAGGCTGCACTCAGCTTCCTCGGGATGGGCGTGCAGCTCCCTCAGCCGTCATGGGGCAACATGCTTGCGGATGCTCGCTCGATGATGGTCGTGGCGCCGTGGCTGATGATCTGGCCGGGATTTGCGATTCTCACCACCGTGCTTGCGTTCGTCCTCATGGGCGACGGTTTGCGTGATGCACTCGACGTGAAGATGAAGGACTAGCGTAGATGTCCAAACTGCTCGAAGTAACCGGACTCAAGACGTATTTCGACACGATCGACGGCGTCGTCAAGGCCGTTGACGGTGTCACGTTCTCGCTGGACAAGGGCGAGACACTGGGTATCGTCGGCGAATCCGGTTCCGGGAAGTCGGTCACCGCGATGTCGCTCATGCGGCTCATCCCCATGCCGCCCGGGCGCTTCGCGGGAGGGGACATCCGCTACCAGGATCGCAGCGTGCTTGAGATGAGCGATACGGAAGTCCGGTCACTGCGCGGCAACAACATCGCGATGATCTTCCAGGACCCGATGACCTCGTTGAATCCGGTCTATCGGGTCGGGGGCCAGATAGGGGAGTCTCTTCGGCTGCACAAAGGCATGTCGAAGAAGGAAGCCTTTGCCCGTGCAGTCGAGCTTCTGGACATGGCGGGGATCCCGAACGCGTCACAGCGCGCCAAGGAGTACCCACACCAGTTCTCCGGCGGGATGCGTCAGCGCGCAATGATTGCTATGGCTCTTGCGTGTGATCCCGACATCTTGATTGCAGACGAGCCGACCACCGCGCTCGACGTCACGATTCAGGCCCAGATCCTTGACCTCATGATCGAGCTTCAGGCCGAGAAGGGCATGGCCATCATCATGATCACCCACGATCTCGGCATCGTGGCCGACATGGTGGACAACCTGCTGGTCATGTACGCCGGCCGTCCCGTGGAGGTGGGCACCGTCCAGGACGTCTTCTACGGCCCGAAGCATCCCTACACGTGGGGCCTGCTCGATAGTCTTCCCCGGTACGACATAGACGAGAAGGGCAAGCTGCTTCCTATCGAGGGTCAGCCCCCGAGCCTCATCGCTGTTCCGAAGGGATGTGCGTTCAACCCCCGCTGCCCGTACGCCAAGGAGATCTGCCGCACGAAGGAGCCGCCGCTTCTCGACGTCGGCGGCAAGCACATGGTCGCATGCCATTTCGCCGGCCACGAGGGCTTCGTGAGAGGATCTGCCGAAGGGGGTGCCGCCTGATGGCGCTCCTCGAGGTCAAGGGTCTGACGAAGAACTTCCCCGTCGAACAAGGTCTGATCCTGTCGCGTCTCGGTGGGCATGTGAGCGCCGTGGACGACGTGACGTTCTCGGTCGAAGAGGGTACGACGATGGGTCTGGTGGGCGAGTCGGGCTGCGGCAAGTCTACGACCGGCCGATGCATCTTGAGGCTCTACCCTGCAACAAGCGGCGAGATTCGCTTCGAGGACCGTGACGTCGTGGCGATGCGGGGCAAGGAACTGAAATGGTACAGGCGCAACGTCCAGGTAATCTTCCAGGATCCGTATGCGTCGCTGAATCCGCGCATGACGATTCGCGAGATCGTGGCCGAACCACTCGTAATCCACGCCATCGGTACCCGTGATGAACAGAAGAAACGGGTGCAGGAGCTGCTTGAGGTCGTCGGGCTCAACCCCGAACACATCAACCGCTATCCTCACGAGTTCTCCGGCGGACAGCGCCAGAGAATCGGCGTTGCCCGCGCGCTTGCGCTGAAACCGAAGCTCATCATCTGCGATGAGCCGGTCTCGGCGCTGGACGTATCGATCCAGGCCCAGGTCGTGAACCTACTTGAGGACCTGCAGGACGAGTTCGGACTCACGTACGTCTTCATTGCTCACGACCTCTCCGTCGTGAGGCACATCTCCGATCGCATCGCAGTGATGTATCTCGGCAAGATCGTGGAGATCGGGGACTGGAAGGGTCTGTACGATGAGCCGCACCACCCCTACACACAGTCGCTTCTCTCTGCGGTACCGGTACCTGACCCCGTCAAGCAGCGGGAGAGACAGCGGATCATCCTCGAGGGCGATGTGCCGAGTCCCATCGATCCCCCGACAGGATGCCGATTTCACACACGGTGCCCGATCGCTCAGTTCCCGGTCTGTGCCGAAGAGATTCCCGAGTTGCGTGAGGTCAATCCCGGACATGCGGCCGCGTGTCATTTCGCGGCACCGTACCCGATCAAGCTCAGGCACGAGCATCCCGTATCACGGCAGGTGACCGTGGATTCCGAGGGGTAGGCAACCTCGGTGGCTATTGCTATACTCGCCTACGCTGTCCCCTGGGACGGCGGCGAGTCCGAGTGGCGGAATGGCAGACGCGCTAGGTTGAGGGCCTAGTGTCCTTAGGGACGTGCGAGTTCAACTCTCGCCTCGGACACCAGCTATGAACGGCGGCTCTTCCCGACATGGGAAGGGCCGCTTCTCGTATCCCGGGCGGGACAGCTCGGATCGACTTGCGTGGCGGTGGTTTTCAGGGAGTCTACTGGCCGAGTCCCAGGTAGCGTATGGCCAGCACCGCTACGTCGTCTGTCGCGATGCCGTCCGCATGCGCCTGCGATCTCGCGAGAAGGCGTTCTACGACCATCTGAGGCTTCGCGCCACCGAGTTCATCGAGAACTGTCCGAACCCCTTCTTCTCCGAAACTGTCCGTGCCGCGCCGGGCATCGATGAGGCCGTCACTGAAGAGAACGAGTAGGTCGCCGGGCGACATGACGATCTCGTAGTCGGTGAAGCGCTGTTCGGGCACGACGCCGAGGGGAGGGTTTCTCTCGTCGTGGTCGTCCTCGCAGCCGTTCGCGCTGCACAGGATGGGGGCTGGATGTCCAGCGCATGCGACTCTAGCCCGACCTGTCGCGAGATCTATGATCATGAGGACTGCGGTGACGAAGCGTACCTCGCCCGTCTGGGCCGTGATCGCCAGGTTCGCCGCGGTCAGAGCCGCGCCCGGGGCGTCGTAAGAATGCACGAAAGCACGTATCGTGCTGCGCGCCATTGCGGTGAATGTTGCCGCCTCGATGCCCTTTCCGGAGACGTCGCCGATGATGACGACGGCCGTCCCCCGTGAGATCTCGAAGACATCGAAGAAGTCGCCGCCGATTCTGGCGAGCTGCGTGGCGCTTCGGTAGGCGTGCGCAACGTCAAGCCCCCGGATCTCGTCGGGGAGGGAGACCAATGCGCCCTGCAGCGTGTCTGCGATGTGCCGCTCGGTTTCGTAGAGTCTCGCATTCTCAACGGACACGGAGATCGTGGTTGCCAGCTTGCTCGCGAAGTCACGCTCCTCGGCGGTGAAGACGTGCGGACCGCGGTGATACATCAGGTAGAGCGTTCCTACGCGCTCGTCGCGGAAACTGAGCGGGATGGCGATCACGGCGCGAATGCCGAACCGCCGCATGAGGGCCCCATCCACCCTTTCGTCGACGTATGCGTCGCGAATCGCTACTGGTTCACCGCGCTGCTGTGCCTCAATCCCATGTCCTACTGCCGTGTCGGGGAACGACTGGCCAACAATGTCCTCGGGAAATCGGTAGGCATGTCGAACCACCCAGCCCGTTTGCTCTTGCACAACCACTGCAGCGCTCTCGGCACCCATTGCGTCGCCTGCCATCTCCACGACGCGGGCCAGGATGTCATCGATGTTGAACGTGCTCAGGACCGTGCGGTCGATCTCGGTGAGCGCTGCGTTCAAGTTGGCCTCGGACTGCAGTCGGTGCTCTGCCGCTCTGCGCGAGGACACGTCTTCGGCCATCATCACAATTTGGCTGGGTTTGCCACCGACATCCCGCAGTATGTTGCGCGTAATTCCGACCCAGACCACTTCGTCTGTCTTGCGCACGAAGCGGACTTCGTAGCGGGCTTCGTCACGGTCGCCCGCGAGCATTGTCCGCGTGAGCGCGACGTCGGTCATTCGATCATCGTGGTGAACGATCTGCTCCGGACGCATGCCCACAAGTTCCTTCATGGAATAGCCGGTGATGGCCGCGAAGCCGGGATTGGCCGAGGAGAACGTGCCGTCTGGTGTGATGTGGGCGATGCCCAGCGACGCCTCATCGAACGTGGATCGGAGGCGCTCCTCGCTCTGTCGCAGGCTCTCGGCTCGCGAGTATAGGTCGTGGTAAAGCACTTCGTATGGTCGCTCGAGAGCCAGCGCAACGATCGCGCGATATAGGAGGAAGTACGCCAGTATCCGCAGCAGGTGGCCCGTCATGTTGGCGGGCCCGTAGACGTCGATGTAGATCGTGAAGGCGAGTTCCGAGGCCACAGTGACGGCGATGGACGCCTCAAGCAGTCGATGGACGTGCGCTTCGAAAGACCCGCGATTCTGAAGCAGCAGTACGAGGCCGATGATCATGATGACGATTACGGCATACTCGCTGCCTATCTTGAATGTCGTGAGGCCCCCGCCCTCGATGAAGGCATCGGGGAAGAGACCGAAGCCGATCAAGGTGACGAGCAAGGTTGACGCCGCGGCGTATCCAACGAGAGCCAGAGCCGGTCTGACTTTTCGAGACACGAACAACGGTGCGAGTGCAATCGCGGAGGCCTGGATGTATCGTGCCGCGATCCAGAGCTGGGTCGGCACGTTGGAGTCGGTGCCTGGAATGAGGTTCATGCCCCTGTAGGAGACAGCGTGCAGAGTGTCTATCCCAGCGGCGAACAAGTACGCGATTCCCAGGAGCAGCAGGTATCCGTTGTCGATGTGACGGCGTGCATTCCAGGTCACCATGAACGTGGCGACTGCGACCGTGATGGCGAACAGCTCGGCCAGGAGATGGAACAGTGGGAAGCCGACGTAGTATCGGACAGCAACCAACGCGGCCGCAATCGTGAGTCCGAGAGTGGCATATGCAAACTGGTATAGGCGAAGTCGCCGTTCGTCGGCCATGAAGGCTGTCCGTTTGAGTTGCCGGTAATGCGTGGCCCAATCCTCGCACGCCCTGCGTGCGCAGGCAACCGCACGAATTCATGCTGTATGCTGCAACGGGTGAGACCTGAGGGGGATCCGATGATCAGATTCCGACCCGTACAGTTGGGTGTGGGCGGCGCGGCCGAGTGCAGGCTATGCGGCGGACGCGAAGCACCCTCGAGACGGGATGCCGTTGCCGTTGCCGAAGAGTTCTCGGTGCTGGCTGATGAGTGGAATGCGGCTCCGGGTCCAAACGTGTTGCTTTGCGGTTGCGAGCCATTCAGCCACCCTGACCTCCCGGAGATCGTAGGAGCCGCGGTCGCGGCTGGCACCGAACGCATCGGGCTGCTGACCGACGCCATCGCGCTCGGAGAGGCCGACAATGCGTCGGGCGCTATCGCATCCGGCGTACGGTACGTCGAGGCGATCTTGCTGGCACCGAACGCCGCGGAGCACGATAGACTGTCCGGAATCCCGGGGTCGTTCGACGCGGCGGTTGCCGGCATGGAGGCACTGGTGCACGCCGCTTCCGTTGCTGAAGAGAAGGTAGCGCTGGTCGGACGTGTGGTCGTCTGCCCACACACACTCAAGTCGCTGCCCGAAATCACCCTCGTCTTCGCCAAGGCGAGTGCCAGCGCTGTCAGGTATGTGGTTCGCAAGGAACTGTGCGCGAGTCGGCTTGAATGGGTGTTCGCCGCTCTCGACACTGCCGTCGTGAGCCGGATGTGGGGTTGGGTCGACGGCGTCTCTCTCGAACTCCTTGGTGATCGCGCCCTGCACGCGGAAGCCGCAGTCGTCGTGGAAGGCGGTGCTTCTTCATGAGCGGCGAGGGGTTCCTCAAGGTCGCCCTCGTCGCGCTCAACGCGACGGGCTACCAGTCGCTCGCACTTGGCTACATCCGAGCGTTTGCTCAGGCCGATCCGCGGCTTCAAGGGAAGGTCGGCTTCACGACTCTGGATCTCAGCGCCGATCTGGATCCATGGTGGCTTGCGTACCGTCTCGCGCAGCTGAAGCCCGAGGTAGTCGGAATTTCGGTCATGTGTTGGAACCGCTGTCTCGTCTGCGACCTGTGCTCGATACTCCGTAAGGCCCTCCCGGACGTTCGGATCGTCCTCGGCGGACCCGAGGTCGGACCGATTGCCGAGGAGGTGCTCGCGCGCAACTCTGCGCTCGATGTGATCGTCCGCGGTGAAGGCGAGGAGACGTTCGCGGAACTTCTGCACGCGTACGTGAAGGGGACCCCCGTCTGGCGGGTCGATGGCGTGACCTGTCGCCGTGAGGGAGGAATCGTCTCGTCACCGGATCGAGGACTGCTGTCGCGACTGGACGACGTGCCATCGCCCTACCTCGCGGGCGTCATGCAACCCAATGAGGGAACCGCGTACATCGAGACGTACAGGGGTTGCCCCCATTCGTGCGGCTACTGCTTCGAGGGTAAGGGCTACGGGCGCATCAGGTACTTCTCAAACGAGAGAGTCGAGGCCGAAGTAGATGCCCTGTTCTCTGCGGGAGTGCGGACGTTCTCGTTCATCGATCCAGTGTTCAATCTGACACGCGATCGTCTGGTGTGGTTGTCGGGCGTCCTCGCCCCCTACGTCGCGAGAGGACTGCGCCTACACACTGTGGAAGTCGATGTCGAGCATATCGACTCGACTGCGGCGAAACTGCTACGCGCTGCGGGCGTCGTTTCCGTCGAGACCGGTCCACAGTCAGTCGGTCCGGAGGCCCTTCGAATCTGCAAACGCGCTTTCGATAGGGAGCGCTTCGCCTCCGGAGTTGCTGCTCTGAAGGCAGAGGGAATCGCGGTCGAGTGTGATTTGATCGTCGGTCTACCCGGAGATCACACGTCGGACGTGCTCGATGGGATGCGGTTCGTCGTTGGCCTCGACCCCGGTATCATGCAGATGTCCACATTGCACGTGTTGCCTGGTACGGATCTCTGGAACCGGGCGGACGAGCTAGGTCTGGACATGATGAACGAGCTGTCGCACGAGATCGTGTGCAGCCAGGAGATCGGCTTCACTGATCTGCGACGACTTGAGGCTCTCGGTTCAGCCATCACCGGAGTCTACCGCGCACGGCTCGAGTCGACGACATAGTCACAGGAGGATACGTGCCGGTTTCCAGACGTGCACAGGCCATCAGACCGTTCATGGTAATGGACGTGGTGGCACGTGCGAAGGAGCTTGCTGCTTCGGGACGAGATGTCATTCGCCTGGAGATCGGCGACCCCGACCTGCCGACCCCGGATGTGATCAAGCGCGCCGCAGAAGAAGCGATGGAGCACGGGGACACCGGCTACACGCAGTCCCTGGGCCTTCCTAGCCTGCGCGAGGCCGTCTCGGCGCACTACTTGGCGACATACGGAGTCGACGCGGGACCGGACCAGGTCGTCGTGACCCAGGGGACGTCACCCGCGATGCTCCTACTGTTCGGGTCTCTTCTCGATCCCGGGGACGAAGTCATCGTCTCTGACCCCTGCTATCCGGCATACCCCAACTACATCAGCTTCCTCGGCGGCGTGCCGGTACCGATCCGTGTTCGCGCCGAAGAGGGCTTCCGCTTTCGGCCCGAGGAAGTGCGAGCCGCCATCACTCCGCGCACTCGGGCTATCATGATCAACTCACCGGCCAATCCCATGGGCACGACGCTGGAGCCGCAGGACCTGGAGGCATTGGCAGCGATTGCCGAGGAGACGGGCGTCTACATCGCGAGTGATGAGATCTACCACGGTCTCTACTTCGAGGGCAAAGACCGGTCGATCCTCGAGTTCACGGATCGGGCGTTCGTTCTTAACGGCTTCTCGAAGGCCTACGCCATGACGGGCTGGCGCCTCGGCTATATGATCGCACCGCCTGAATTCGTGAGGCCTGCCGAGAAGATCCAGCAGAACTTCTTCTTGTGCGCCAATCATTTCGTCCAGGTCGCAGGCGTTGTGGCTCTCACCGAAGCGCAGGGCGACGTCTCAAGAATGCGGGATGTCTACGACAAGCGGCGCAGGTTCCTCGTGCCGGCGCTTCGCGAGATCGGGCTCGTCGTCGCCACGGAGCCGACAGGAGCCTTCTATGTGTTTGCGGATGCGCGCAACTGGTCTGAAGACTCTCTTGGGCTCTCGTACCGGCTTCTGGAAGAGGCGGGCGTTGCCGTAGCGCCGGGCATCGACTTCGGGCGCGGGGGAGAAGGCTTTCTGCGATTCAGCTACGCGACTTCTCTCGAACGGCTTTCTGCGGGGGTCGAACGGCTACGCGGATGGTCGACGAGCGCGTAGGATACTGTTCGTCGCATTGTGGCCACCGCCCGTCACGGGAGGGTACGGAGCTGGTGCGGCACCGCCGATGATACATAGTGACGGTCCGACGCGGTCCGTGCAGCAACGGCATAGGAGTTGCAGTTCCTCCAAGAGGCAACACCTACTCCTCCATCGCGGAGGTTGAATGAGGGGAAGACCGAGTGACTGACGTGCTGGGCAAGGCAGATCTTCACATCCACAGCAATCATAGCGACGGACTGGCTCGCATTCCGGAGATCATGGAATACGTGCAGGAGCGGACGGACCTTTCGGTCATCGCCATCACGGATCACAACACCATCGAGGGCGCTCGTTTTGCGAAGTCGCTCGAGGAGATGTACGACTTCGAGGTGATTGTCGGCGAGGAGATATCCTCCCAATCCGGCCACATCATTGGCCTCTTCCTTGAGCGCCCGATTCGGGCCGGTCTCACCGCCAAGGAGACTATCGCCCGAATCAACGACCAGGACGGAATCGCAATCATCCCACACCCCTTCTCAAATCGGGGCGTATTCGGGCCGTTCGGTCGGGGAGGTTTTCTCGACGCGGTCAACGACATGGCCTTCCATGCGCTCGAGGTATACAACTCGATCCCGTATCTGGGTTGGGCGAATCGCGTAGCAGCGAAGATGTTCGCAGGTGGTCAGGGAATCGCAGCCACCGGAGGCTCCGACGCGCACGTTCTTGAGGGCATTGGGACGGGATACACAGTGTTCAAGGGCCGGTCAGCCGAGGATCTTCGAACAGCAATTGACGACCTCGACACGCACGCCGAGACGGGCAAGGCTGGTCTCAGCCTGGCACTCCGCTACGCAGTGCGCATTCCACAGATCCGGCGTCAGCATGCGCGGAACTGGGAACTGTGCACCGTCGACGGGTAGTCACCGTCGAGCCTCTCTGACCGCCTACGGCAGTTCGTTGTGAGCCTGCCTGACAACGGTGGCGAGAGTGTCAGCGACCACAGGGTCGTCTCCCCAAGCAGTCAACGTCGTCGTATAGACGTGAGGGGATACCCGTGCTTGACGGATTGCGACAGAGATGTCGAGCACAGTGGCGATGGACTCGAAGGGGTAGCACACCGGGCACACGAGGATGCGTGTAGCACCAAGAGCGGCGATATGGCGCACGGTCTCAGTGATGTCGGGCGTACCCCATTCGGCATAGCAGAGCCTCACGTTCGCCTCGCCGAGCCCGTGTTCAACGAGTCCCATGCGAACACGGTTTGCAAACGAGTTCTCCTGGACTTCGTATTGGGGTTGTCGCCGCACCCGTAGATCTGACTGTCCATGCAGGACGAGCGCCACACCGGTCGTGTCTGGAGCGGGGGCGAAACGTGCCGTACGGCGCACCAGCATGTCAGCGAGCGACTCCTCGGACCACAGTGGTGTGGTGTGGACGACGGACAGCCTGTGATCCTCTGGCCGCAGCAAGTCGAGTTCCTCACGCGCTCGCTCCCACTCGTGAGACTCGGCTGCGGCTTGATTGACGATGATGAATCGTCGATGCCCAGATCGGGCTGCTCGTTCGACCGCGAAGTCAAGGCGGTCGCGACCGATCAAGGTGACGAGGGATACGCCAGCGTATTGGTCGGCGGGAAGCACTGACTCGAGACGTTCCGTCAAGGCGCGCGCCTGAGGCAAGGACGGGCTTCGCCCCCCTGCCGCGCGGTATCGTGTCTTCGCTGCTGCGAACAAGAATGGCGTCACGCCAATCGTTGCCTGAGGCATTCCCGACGCCTGCAAATCGACCAGCTCGTCGGCGAGTACTGACGGTTCGTAGATCGGTGGTTCCACCGCAGCGACAACCAGTACGAGGGGGCGTGAGTCCTCAGGCTCAGCAGAGATGCCGTCCAAGCTCACGTCCTGTTGCCTGGTTGCCACGGAGGGAAGTGCGGAACTCGCCAGCCCATATCCTCCGGCGGAACAGCCCAGTCCCAACAGAATGGTGAGAAGGGTGACCCCCGGGCGTGCGTAGGAGGTGATCACGCCAATCAAGCCGTTCGCCGCGACGGCGGTCCCTGCGAGGCAGGCGAGAAGCATGAGAGGTTCGGCGGACCGACGGAGGGCGAGCACGCCAACGAGAGCGGCTCCGGAGAGAAGTCCGCCAAGGCCGACGCTCGCCCATGACATCCACGGCATGCCTTGTTGCCTTTCTGCCCAGTGGCAGTGAGTGAATGATACCGTCTGGGGAAGGAATTGTGCGGGTACGTTGTTTGACTAGCGATACCCCCATGGGTATAATGAGCGCTGTGAAGTTGCGCCCCTGAGACACTTGAGGAGTATCGATGAGTGAAGTGAAGAACGTTTCCACGGAGGAGTTCGCATCCGAGGTCCTCGACGCCACAACCCCCGTAGTCGTGGATTTTTGGGCTCCATGGTGTGGGCCATGTCGAATAGTGGGACCTGAAATCGAGAAGCTTGCTTCGCGCATGGGCGAATCGGTGAAGTTCGTGAAGGTGAATGTAGACGAGAGCCGTGACGTCGCAGTGCAGTACGGAGTGATGAGTATCCCGACAATCGCCAAGTTTGAGCGAGGCAGCGTCGTTGCTCAGGTGGTCGGTGCGCGCGGAGCGGACGCGCTTGTGTCCGAGCTCGGACTTGAGGCGTAGTCGTTGCCTACCTACGACCTCACGTGTAAGGATTGCGGAGAGAAGTTCGACAGGTTCGTCATGCGCCTACTGCGTGACGATGACAAGATCTGTCCCAAGTGCGGTTCCGTGAACGTCGGTGTCGGATTCGGCGGCGGGATTCTCGGGACGGGTTCCGGGTCCGACTCCCGGGGGTCTCGGACGTGCGGACCCGGGGCGTTTGGTTGAGCATAGCGACGCACTCCGGTGGAGTGCAGGGATGGGGGCTGTGTGGACTACGCCTATCGGCGGCAAGGCAAGGGGACCTTCGCTGAGACCCTGGGAGCCGTGGAGCGAGTTGTACGCGACCACGGCTTTGTCGTGTTGAACCGCTACGACATCACTGCCGCTCTGGCGGCGAAGGGTTTTCCGATTCGCCCGCTCGTCATCTTTGAGATTGCGCCTGAGGAACACAACGCCAACGATCCAGTCTCGTTGATGTTGCCGTGCAGAATCAACGTCTATGAGGAGGAGAACCAGGGGATTGTCGTTGCCGCGCTCAGGCCCACCCTGTGGCGTGCGGTGTTTCCCGAGCATGAACTCGACGAGGTGTCGGAGGAGTTTGAGCGCACCGTAACAGGGATGGTCGACGAAGTAGTCGCTTGACGCGAGTCCCTACTTGATGCAGGCCGAGTACTTCAGGAACACGGCAATCGCTTCATCGATGAGTTCGTCGCGCGTCTTGGATTCGTCATCGATGAGGCATCGCTTCATCGAGTGGCCGATGATGTGCATGCCGACCTGGTTGAGCGCGGATTTCGCTGCCATGATCTGAGTGAGGACGGCTTCGCAGTCCTTGCCGGACTCGATCATCGTCTGCAATCCACGAATCTGGCCCTCGAGCCGCTTCAGGCGATTGACGATGCGTCGCTTCTCATCATCCTCGGCGACGGCTTCTACGGCATCGGACATGATCGCTCCCTCGACGAATGGGGTTATCATGGGCAGGCAGGCTATTGAGACTATACCCCCCTGGGGTATGCTGAGCAAGTTTGTCTATCGCGGGGTGGACGAATGGGATACCAACGACAATCGTCAGAATCCACCACTTCCGAGCGCACACGAGCGGTGCGTCGCGTGCTCTGGGTCGTTCTGGGCCTGAACGTGCTCGTGGCTGTGGCGAAGCTAGGCTGGGGTCTTGCCTCCGGGTCGGTGGCCATGCAGGCGGACGGCTTCCACTCGATGTTCGATGGGACATCAAACGTCATCGGGCTGTTCGGCCTTGCGCTCGCCGGTCGACCGGCGGACAGGGACCACCCCTACGGACACGGTAAGTACGAGACGTACGCGTCAGCCGCTATCGGCGCGATGCTAGCCGTTGCCGCCTACAACGTGGGTGGTACTGCGATCAGAGAGCTCGTTCGAGGCGTCGAGCCGGCAGACGTCACCGCGATTTCGTTCGTCGTCATGATCGGCACCATCTGCGTCAACACAGGTGTGACCGTCTTCGAGCGTCGAGCGGGGAAGAGGCTCGGGAGCGAGATACTCATTGCGGACGCAAGTCACACGATGAGCGATGTCTATGTGAGCCTCGGTGTCATTCTTGGTCTGGTCGCGGTTCGTCTCGGCTATCCCATCGCGGATCCGGTGATTGCACTTCTCGTTGCGGTAAGCATCGCTTTCGCGGCGCTCCAGGTCTTCAGGCAGGCCGGAGAGACTCTGTCTGACAGCGTGCGCATTCCGCCACCGGCGGTAGCAGCGGTCGTGTGCTCGGTCCCTGGCGTCCTCGGATGCCATCGTGTGCGTACCCGCGGACTACCCACAGACGTGTACGTCGATCTGCACGTGCAGGTCGACGGCTCGATTCCGGTGGAAGCTGCCCACGCCATAGCCGAGACCGTCGAACGCGCGGTTGCGGAGGCGTTTCCGCAGGTGTTGGATGTCATCGCCCACGTGGAACCGTACGACGCCTACGAAGCCCGGCAGACTGCCGAAGAGATGGACGCGGGACTTGTCTGAGCGTCATGGCGCATCAGAGACGTGGCGAGGCTACGCACTCGCGACGCTCGCCGCTGCGTGCTGGGCAACGAGTGGCGTCGTCGCGAAGTGGATCATGACACCAGCCGGCGAGATGACGTCAGGCTGGGTCGTTCAGCCCCCCGGCATCACCATGAGCCCAACCGCGCTGGCCGGGGCGCGGGCCGCGACCGCGTTCGTACTCCTGGCGGTCTACCTGCTCATAAGGCGACCGCGAGCATTCAAGGTGACACGCCGAGACATCCCGGTGCTCGCCGTCTTCGGAGTCGTAGGAATGGCCGGACTGCATGCTGCCTACTATCAGGCGATCTCGTATTCGAACGTGGCCACTGCCGTTCTGTTGGAGTACCTTGCCCCGGTAATAGTGCTCGTCGTCTCGGTGTTGTTCCTCTCCGAGAAGCTGACGTGGGTTCTGCCGGTGGGTGTCTTCCTCTCGGTAGGGGGTTGTGCGCTCGTGGTTGGCGCGTTCGGCGAAGGTGGCCTTGAGGTTTCGCCCGCTGGCGTGGCCTGGGGGCTTGCTGCTGCCGTGGTGTTTGCCTTCTATCAACTGATGGGCAAGTGGGCATCCACGCGGTTCTCGCCATGGACTCTGCTCGCATACGGTCTTGGATTCGCCACGGTCTTCTGGCTCGTCTACCTTGGCGGCTGGGCGCCCATTCTCGATGCGTATCGTTCGACCGCAGGAGTCGTCGCGGTTGTGTACCTGGGTCTCGTCGGCACGATCGTTCCTTTCGCAGCGTCGCTCAAGGCGCTTCACTACATTGACGCGACGAAGGCCGTGGTCACATCGACGCTTGAGCCCGTGTTGGCCGGGATCATCGCCTGGACAACGCTCCAGGAGAGATTCGACGCACTTCAGATAGTCGGAGGCGTCGTGGTGCTGGCCGCCATCCTCCTGGTCCAACTATCGTCTCGGTTGGAGGAGCAGATACCCCCAGTCGCGTGACCGGGATGCACATTCTGGCGACGCTTCGTCATGAATGAGGGAAGAGGTGGTATATAGTTTGCTAGGGGCCGCGCCCGCGGTGCGGCCGGATAGGGTGCACATCGCGACGGGAGGCGAGACGTGGAGCTCAGCCAGCGACCCGAGCTGCGGCACAAGGTAACACTCTCGCCGCAGGTCTATCAGGGTCTGAACATACTCGCTATGCCCATCGCCGAGCTCCAGCAGCTTGTTGAGGTCGAGATGCTTGAGAACCCTGTTCTCGAGCTCGACGAGCCCGACACGGACGACAGTGAGACCGCGAGTGATGATGAGCCCAATGAGTCTTCCGAGGAAGATCAGGCCTGGGAAGAGTGGCTCGACATGTACGACGATCTCGAGTCGATGGACCTCAGCGCTCCCCGCGATCCCAATGCGGATGTGGTGAACACCGAGGAGTTTGTCGGCGGCATTCAGTCCTTCGACGAGTACCTGCTCGAGCAGCTCGCGCTGATCACCATCACGGAGAGCGTCGACAGAGCGGCTCGCGCGGTTATCGGATCGCTGGATGACGACGGGTTCTTCGTGGGCAACTGCGCGGAGATCGCGGCGCAGGTCGGCGTTACCCCCGAGGAGGCCGAGGAGGCCCTCGGGGTAGTCCAGCTCCTCGACCCACCCGGTGTGGCCGCCCGTGACCTGGCGGAGGCACTTCTTATACAAGCCACGTACCTCGGGCTCGAAGAACCTCTGCTGGAAGGAATCATACGCAATCACCTCGATGACATCGCAGCGAGCCATTTCCGAAAGGTCGCACGGTCTCTGAAGACGGACGAGGATGAGGTGCGGCGTGTTGTAGAGGTTCTCCGGACGCTCAACCCGCGTCCAGCCGGCGCTTTCTCGCCGGGCCCTTCGCCTGGCTACATCGTTCCGGATGTGACGATTCGGCGGTTCGACGACGAGTGGGTTATCACGCCGAACAACGAGTCGATACCGACGCTGCGGGTGAGCGTACGGTATCGTCGAATGCTCCGCACGGGCTCGGGGACTGACGACGAGACCAAACGGTATCTGAAGGACAAGATTCGCTCGGCTGAGAGCTTCATTCGGAATATCGATCGCCGCAAGGACACCGTTAGTCGCATCACCCAGACTGTCCTGGAGGTACAGGCGGAGTTCTTCGAGGACGGAAGGGGCCTTCTGAGACCGCTGAGGCTCGAGGATGTTGCAGTCGAACTCGGGGTACATCTCTCAACGATCAGCAGAGGCGTTACCGGAAAGTACATGGCCACACCATACGGGCTCTTTGAACTGAAGCACTTCTTCTCGGGCGGCTACAGAACGCGGACGGGCTTTGATGTGGCGGCCACGAGCGTGAAGCAACGCATCAAGGAACTAGTACGCGAAGAGGACGATCGGCATCCGATGTCCGACCAGAAGCTTGTTGAGATTCTGCGCGTGGAAGGCGTTACCGTTGCCCGTCGCACCGTTGCCAAGTATCGCGAGGAGATCGGCATCGAGCCTTCGTGGGCTCGGAGGCGACGGTGACAGCGGCTGCTGATGAGAGTCGTCCGGTCGTTGACCAGCGCGACGAGGTCAATCGTATTCAGGACCTGCGCGTTGTCGCCATCATCGGCGCGATGCTGTTTGTCGTCACGGCTCTACATCTGTATACGGATTCTGTAGCCGAGAGTGCGGCGATTCACCTCCTCTACCGTCGTCTCTACTACGTGCCGATCCTGTATGCGGCATTCGTCTTCGGAAGGAGGGGCGGCTTCCTGACGGCGCTCGCCGCGGCGATTCCCTTCGGCATGCACGCGCAGATGGCCCTTGGAGGACTCACTGGCGAGCACGCCGACAACGGCCTTGAAATCGTCATGTATGTGATCATCGGCACGCTGTTCGGGGCGCTTCGCGATATGGAGGAAGGCAAGACGCGTGACCTGCGTCAGGTGAGTGAACGCCTCGAGGACGCATACCGCAAGCTTGAGGAACGGGCTATCCAGCTCATCAACATCCAGGACTACACACAGTCGATCCTACGCTCCATCACCTCCGCGGTACTGACGGTCGGGCCCGACGCATCGGTCGCGACCGCGAATCCGGCTGCCGAGCGAATGCTTGGCATGAGCGAGTACGAGATGGTTCCCAAGCCGCTTGTGCAGATTCTGGCCGACGACGGGGGCCTCGATTCGGATCTCACACGCGTGCTCTCCGGGCGTGTACCGCTCGTGTTGAGAGAGATCGGCATTCGAACTCGGGGTGGCAAACAACTGCAAGTACAGGTCTCTACGTCTCGGATGCGCGCAGTAGGTGGTCGCACGTTCGGTGCGGTTGTGACGATGGAGGACATGTCCGAAGTTCAGTCGCTTACTGAGCAGCTGATTCGCGCTGATCGCCTGGCCGCAATGGGAGAGCTGACCGCTGGCGTAGCCCACGAGGTCAGGAACCCGCTCGGGATCATTCGTGCGTCTGTGCAGCTGATTGAAGAGGCTGGCGGCGATCATGAGCGGATGAGAGAGGCAACTGACATAGTCAAGCAGGAGATCGACCGACTCGATCGGGTCATCAAGGCACTTCTTGACTTCGGAAGACCCTCGAAGCCTACGTTCGTGAGCACCGACGTGGAGGACGTTCTTCGGGATGTCGTGCTATTCACCAAGCGATTTGCGAAGCAGGCGAGCGTTAGGATCATCGAGGAGTACGACGGTAGCCTGCCGGATGTCGTTGCCGACCCCGACCAACTCAAGCAGGTGTTCTTGAACCTCGTGACCAACGCTGTGCAGGCGATGGAAGTGGAAGGAGGGGAGATAACACTCTCCTCCTCGTACGACGAGGACTACGTGCAGGTAGTAGTAGCCGACACCGGCCCCGGCATTCCACCCGAAGCCACAGGCAAGATCTTTGATCCCTTCTACTCCACACGGGATGATGGAACCGGGCTCGGGCTGACGATCGTGCACCGAATCATCGACGCTCATGATGGGCATATCGAAGTCGACAGCACCTCGGATGGGACTACGTTCATTGTTGAGATTCCGGTGTCCGAAGAACACGCAATCGATCGAGGAGTGAGCGAATGAAGCGACGGGTGCTTGTCGCCGACGACGAGAAGAACATGCGCTGGGTTCTCGCACAGGCGCTTGAGGGTGAGGGATTCGAAGTCGTCCAGGCGGTGGATGGCAAGGAGGCTATCGCCTCGGTGTCCGATCAGATCCCCGATATCCTCGTCCTCGATCACAAGATGCCAGCGCCCGATGGCATGGAAGTGCTGCGGAGACTGCGCGCCGACGGCCACACGTTCCCCATCATCATGCTGACGGCGCACGGGAACGTTGCGCTCGCGGTAGAGGCCATGAAGGCGGGGGCAACGGAGTATCTGACGAAACCGTTTGATCTCGAGGAACTCAAGATCGCCATCGACAAAGCGATCCGGATAGGCAACCTCGCGGCGGAGGTCGAGCGCCTACGCGAGGAAATCGACAAGGAGTACGACGTCGAGGGAATCGTTGCGGCGGATTCTGCGATGCTCGAACTGCTCGACTCCGTTCACAGGGTCGCACCCACGAACGCAACAGTCCTCATCTATGGGGAGTCAGGCACTGGCAAGGAGCTCGTCGCGCGAGCGTTGCACGCGCTGTCCCAACGTGCGGACGAGCCGTTCGTGTCGGTGAGCGCGGGAGCGCTCCCCGAGACGCTCCTCGAGAGTGAGCTGTTCGGCTATGAGAAGGGTGCCTTCACCGGGGCGATGGCGGCGAAACCCGGACGCTTCGAGCTGGCAAACGGCGGGACGCTGTTCCTCGATGAAATCGGGGACATCTCCCTGGCAACTCAGGTCAAGCTTCTGCGCGTTTTGCAGGAGCGCGAGTTCGAGCGGCTGGGTGGCACACGTACCATTGAGGTGGATGTTCGCGTGATCGCCGCGACGAACCAGGATCTCCAGCAACTCATCTCTGACGGAATGTTCAGGGAGGATCTCTACTACCGCCTGAACGTGGTGCCCCTGCAGATACCGCCCCTGCGGCAGAGAATGAGTGACATCCCTCTCCTGGTGGCGCACTTCCTTGAGAAGTTGAACGCCGGAGAGCGGAAGATCTCTTCAGAGGCCATGGAGGCTCTCGCTACATACAGGTGGCCAGGCAACATTCGCGAGCTCGAGAACACGATCGAGCGCATCTTGATTCTCGCCCCGGGCGATGTGGTCACGCTCGCGGACCTTCCGGCAGAGGTTAGACTGGGCGCGTCCTCTTGCGAGAGCTCGCAGACGGGGATGTCACTCCCCGAAGAGGGTTGCGATCTGGAGGAAGTGGAACTCGATCTCGTGCGCCAGGCGCTGAGCAGGGCAGGGGGCAACGCGCCCAAGGCTGCGAAGCTCCTCGGACTCACCACGAAGACGCTCGAGGCTCGCATGAATCGCCTCGGCTTGTAGAGTCCGGTTTCTTGGCACAGCCCTTGCAACTTCTCTGGCCACCTGCGTCCTCCTCCTGGGTGGCCCACATGCGCCAAGTTCGTACGAAGAGACTCGCTCTGATTGCCTCGCTGGCGTTCGCGCTGGCGGGTGGTCTCGCGGCGTGGTTCTTCGCCGCGGAGGGCACGTACGCAGACTCTCAGAGTGCCTTCGCACGGCTTGGGTGGCTGGTTCCTCTGGTCGCGGGGATTCTGATTGGCGCCATCACGTTGGTGCTTCTGGGCGGCAGGTCGAGTGATGAGCGGGAGGACGAGACTCCTGTGGCGACCTCCGAGTGCGCAGCGTGCGGTGGCTCCATCCTGACAGACTGGCGCATGTGTCCACACTGCGGGGCCCTGCTCGAGTGCGACACGCAGCTACCGTTGTCGTCACCGGACTTCCACAACATATAGAGGAGCGACGGTTGGACAGCTTCCTTACCATGCTGGGACTGGGTCTGGTCACCAGCGTGCACTGTGTCTTCATGTGCGGTGCCATCGTAGTGACCTACGCCGTCAAAGACGGCGTCGACGGGCCTCTTATGGACCGCCTGAAGCCGCATGCCGCCTACCAGGCCGCAAAGATCCTCAGCTACGTCACGGTAGGACTCGTGCTCGGAGCGATCGGGGCAGCCTTCGATCTGGCGGGGATTCGCGGATGGGTGATGTTGTTCGCTGGCCTCTTCATGGTAGTGCTGGGCATCAACATGACTGGCCGGTTTCCCCTGCTACGACGGCTCACCCTCAAGCCACCGAAGGCTCTCACGGACGCCATTGCGAAGAACCGCCGGAAGGCAATGAGTGAAGCCAAGGCGGGAGGCGTGCGGATTGCCACCCCCATCACATTCGGTCTCCTCACGGGCCTGATGCCCTGTGCGCCACTGCAGGCAGCTCAACTCTCGGCGGCGGGAACGGGAAGCGCCATCGCCGGCGCGACCGCGATGCTCGGGTTCGGTCTGGGCACGGCCCCGCTGATGATCGTGATGGGTGTCGGATCTGGCTATCTCGGTTCCACGTTCAAGAAGCGCATGACTCTCGCAGCTGCGGTCGTTGTCATCGCCCTCGGGCTCGTGGTCTTCGACCGTGGGTCGATGCTCGTTGGCTCGCCAATCACCTTTCAGTCTGCCAAACAGGTCGTCCTGGGCGCACCGGAAGCGGGCCCTCTCGATTTCAAGGTTGCCGAAGATGGCGTCGCGGAGGTTTCGCTCCTGATAGAGAACACGCGGTTCGTGCCCCAAGTGCTCCAGGTGCCGGCGGACAGGCCTGTGAGGCTGTTGGTCGAGCGGCGGGAAGACAACGCGTGCTCCGATCAGATAGCCGTTCCGCAGATGGGAGTTCTCGAAGACCTGAAGCCCTTCGACACGACAGTGGTCGACCTGCCGGCGACGCCGCAAGGCAGCTACACACTGACATGCGGCATGGGGATGATGTCTGGGCGAATCATTGCGGGCGAAGCTGCGTCCGGTATTTCAGGCAGCCCGTTGCTGGGTCTGGGCATCGGGGGCTTGCTGGTGGCGATCGTCGGCTATTCGTTGACGCGAAAGAGCAGGTCGCGATCGGGCGATTCGTGTCCGGCCGACTCGCGAGCGGTCGCGGCGAGCGTGCCTCGCATCCTGGGGTTGACGCAAGCCGAGCTAGCGCTCGCTGTCGGCGCGGTGGTTGCCGCCGTCATTGCTGGGTATCTTCTCGGCGGGGCTGCAAACTAGCGGCTGACCGATTCTTGGCATGAGCCTCGCATATGTTGCCGAAGAAGAGCCCAACGAGCCACCTAGGGCCAGGAGGAATGGGAATGAGTGAGTCGAAGCAGGTCAAGCTTCAGACGACGGGCATGCACTGCCATTCGTGCGCTATGCTCGTCGACATGACCGTCGGGGATCTCGACGGGGTGAAGGAAGTGAAGACGGACTACGCGACGGGCGAGACGGTTGTCGAGTTCGATGCCGAAGCCGTTGACGTGGAGGCAATCGTCGGCGCAGTTCGCGCCGCCGGCTACGAGGCCTCCGAGGCATAGCCCACGAAGAGAGGATCACGCGAGCATGACCGAAGATCAGGAGCCCATCTCACAGTCTGCATACACGACGAATTCGCGAACGCGGTTGCTGCTTATCGGAGTCATTGTGGTTCTTGCCTTCGGAGTGGCGTACGGCTTCGCTTCGCAGCGCGCCGGCAACCCTCAGATAGCGATCGCAGAATCTCGTGGGACCGGCAACGGTGCCCAGGGAGCCGCAGTTGACCGCTCCGGCGGAAGCTCGGGTAGCGCTGCATGCGGAGACGCGGAAGGCGGCTCGTGCTGCGGAGGATCGACGGAGACCATCGAGGGCGCGACGGTGCTTGATGCAGGCGTCCAGCGCATCGCGGTCGACGTCTCGCAAGGATCCTTCAACCCGAACGCGATCACGGCGAAGTCCGGCGTGCCCATCGAGATCGTCTTCGGACAGGGGAGCGGCTGTCTTGCCGAGGTTCAGTTCCCGCAGTTCGGTGTTCTGGAAGACCTCACGAACGGCGGCGCGACTGTGACCCTGCCAGCGCTGGAGCCAGGAACGTACGGCTTCTCCTGTGGCATGGAGATGGTCTTCGGGACGCTCGTCGTCCAGTAGCGGCGCCTGCGGTTCCGGTTCGCGCGAGGTATTCGATACCGACCATATTCGGCGCGTCTCAGTGAGAGCACGCCGGCGATTGAGGACCCGTGACATGGGCGACATAGATGCTACCGACACGATTCGGCAAGACGAGCCATCTACGGATTCGGCCACGGCGGAACGAGAAGCAACATTCGCCGTAACAGGCATGACCTGCGCATCGTGCGCTGCGGTGATCGAGAAGACCCTGGGCAAGGCCGAAGGCGTCGACGATGCCTCGGTCAACCTGGCTGCTGAGCGACTGAACGTACGCTACGATCCGGCCGTTCTAGATGTCGCGGAGATCGTCGCGAAGGTCAAGTCGGCTGGCTATGGCGCCACGGAGCTCGTGGAGAATGCCACGGCGAGCGTCTCGGGGACTGTGACACTGGCCGTAACAGGGATGACGTGCGCCTCATGCGTCGCTGTCGTCGAGAAGACCTTGCAGCGCCAGCCCGGAATCGAGCAGGCCGTGGTCAATCTCGCACTTGAGCGTGCCACTGTCACGATCGATCCGACAGTGATCGGCCCGGACGAGATCATCACGATCATCAAGGGTGCGGGGTACGGGGCGACCGTCCTCGTTGAGGATTCCGCTCCCGGCTCGACAGACGCTCGCGACGTCCAGCGACAGGCGCAGAAGCGGCACTACGTCCACCAGCGCAATCTGCTGACGCTCTCCGCCTCTCTTGCCATCCCGCTGTTCTTCATCGCGATGGTCCCTCCGTTCATGGAGGCGATTCCCATGTGGGTCGCCGGCCTGCTGGGCCTCGAAGGTGAGGCTGCGGTGATGATGGTGCACAAGTACATCATGCTTGCCCTCGCCGCACCGGTTCAGTTCTACGCGGGAGCCCAGTACTACCGCGGTTTCTGGCATGCCCTGCAGCGCCGTACGGGCAATATGGACACGCTCATCGCCGTTGGCACGTCGGCCGCATTCGCTTACAGCGTGGTTGCGACGTTCTGGTTGACAGGCGAGCCGGTGTTCTACGAGACGAGCGCGCTGCTCATCACCTTCGTCCTCTTCGGCAAGATGCTCGAAACGAGGGCCAAGGGCCGCACGGGCGATGCCATCCGGAAGCTCATGGGGCTAGCCGCCAAGACGGCGCGAGTGCTTCGCGGCGGCGAAGAGATCGACATCCCGGTGGAGCAGGTCGTCGTAGGGGACCTGGTTCTCGTTCGGCCCGGCGAGAAGATTCCAGTGGACGGCACGGTTGCCCGGGGATCGTCGGCCGTCGACGAATCCATGCTCACCGGCGAGTCGATTCCTGTCGAGAAGAACGAGGGCGACGGTGTTATCGGTGCGACCGTCAACAAACTCGGTTCGTTCACGTTCCGGGCTACGAAAGTCGGGAGGGACACCGCGCTCGCGCAGATCATCAAGCTGGTAGAAGATGCGCAGGGTTCCAAGGCACCTGTTCAGCGTTTCGCTGATCGAATAAGCGCCGTGTTTGTTCCCGTCGTTCTGGCGACGTCGGCAACTACATTCTTGTTCTGGTTCTTCGCCGGACCGGCGATCTTCGGCGCTGTGCCGGATGTCGGGGCCGCTGCTACGCTACTTCATCCGATACTGAGCGCGGCGGCATCGAGCGGCTGGTTCGTTGCGGCCCTTCTTGCGGCCACGGCAACGGTCGTCATAGCGTGCCCGTGCGCACTCGGCCTGGCCACGCCCACGGCAATCATGGTGGGGACGGGCAGAGGTGCCGAGCTTGGCGTCCTGATCAAGGGTGGAGAAGCGCTCGAAACAGCGGAGTCGATCCGTACGATCGTGTTCGACAAGACAGGCACCCTGACGTACGGGGCGCCGGTTGTGACCGATGTCGAACCGCTGGGCACCATCCCTTCCGAAGAGGCACTCCTGCTTGCCGCATCGCTTGAACGTGGGAGCGAGCATCCGCTGGCGGAGGCGATAGTTGCTGCCGCGAAGGAGGCTGGAGCAGAGCTGCTGCCGGTCGAGGGCTTCTCGGCCGTACCCGGACACGGTGTTGAGGGAATCGTACAGGGCGCAAGAGTCTTGCTCGGCAACCGGGCCTTGATGCAGCGGGAGAGTGTCGATGCCGCAGCGTACGAGGAGCGCGTGTCTGCGATGGAGTGCGACGGCAAGACGGTGATGTTCCTGGGTGTTGATGGCGCGGCCGTAGCACTTCTCGCCGTCGCCGACACTCTCAAGGAGCATAGCGCCGACGCTGTCGCACGTCTGTCTCGCATGGGCATCGAAGCCTACATGATCACGGGTGACAATCGCCGCACAGCGGAGGCAGTGGCTGCGCAGGCGGGCATATCTGCTGACCGCGTGCTCGCGGAAGTCCTCCCCGAGCGCAAGGCCGAAGAGGTCAAGCGCTTGCAGCAGGAGGGCAACAAGGTCGCCATGGTTGGCGACGGCATCAACGACACGCCGGCGATTGCGCAGTCGGACGTCGGCATCGCGATGGGTGCCGGAACCGATGTCGCGATGGAGACCGGTGGTGTCGTGTTGATTCGAAACGACCTTCGCGACGTGGTCACTGCGGTCGAACTCTCACGGGCAACGATGCGCAAGATACGCGCAAACTTCGTGTGGGCGCTCGGCTACAACATGCTGGGCATTCCGCTTGCGGCGATCGGTCTGCTGTCACGCGCACCGTGGCTGGCCGGTGCGGCGATGGCGTTCTCGAGTGTCAGCGTTGTGACCAACTCACTGCTGTTGCGCCGGTTCAGGCCGACACTCCGCTAGACTAATGCTCAGTCGCAACGCAGCAGGGGATTTGTCATGCGATACCCCCATGGGTATACTCAAACTGCACCAGAGTCGACGCGCCCGGTGACCACACAGTTCCGGAGGCGCTTCGGCGACTCAGACCGGTTTCTGATGTTGGAGGTACTTTGATGGATGTAGGGCCAGCTGCGGCATTCGTCGCTGGACTCCTGTCATTTCTCACGCCGTGCGTCTTGCCGCTCGTGCCGGTGTACATCGCTTTCATGACAGGGATGTCTCTGACCGAGCTCACCGCGGAGGATCGCAGCATCGCGCGAATTCTGGGACCGGTGCTCCTTTTCGTCGCCGGCTTCACGATTGTGTTCGTCGGCCTTGGCGCGAGCGCGTCGGTGCTCGGCTCGTTCTTCGAGTCCAACCGGACGCTGCTGGACGGGGTCATCGGCGTTGCGCTGATACTCCTCGGCATCATCCTTATCGACGTGCTCCCTATTCCGTGGCTTCACGGTGTGTCCGTCGACGCTGCGCGATTCCGGCGCTTCGGGCCGGTGGCAGCTTTCGTGCTCGGACTTGCGTTTCCGCTGGCCATGGGTCTGTGTGCGGGACCGGTGTACGGTCCCATTCTGATGCTCGCCGGAACGAGGGAGACTGCCGCACAGGGCGCCTGGCTCCTGTTCGTGTACTCTCTCGGTCTTGCGTTGCCCTTCGTTGCGACCAGCCTGCTCCTGAACAAGGTCACCCCATTGCTCAGGTGGTTGTCCCGCCACTCGAAGGGCATCAATCGTTTTGCTGGCGTGCTCCTCGTGGCAATCGGCGCGTTGCTGTTGACGGGACGGCTCGCCGAGGTCATGGCGTGGCTCGGGCGGTATCTACCGTCGCTAGAGGTGTAGGCTCGAGGCCTGAACTGCGGCACGTTGGATGGTGCGGCGCACGCGCGGGCGGTACGATTGGTACGCATGTATCGCGCCCGTGAGGGGGAGCTGTACTCAATGGCCGGTCGTCCGAACCGGAGTAGCCTAGCCAACAACCTGATGGTGCTCTTGATTCTCGTGGTCGGCGTTTCGGTCACGGTCGTGAGTATCTTCGCCCTTGTCGGCGTCTTCTCACTCGCCCGTGACGAGGCGACAGCGCGCCACTCCGCGTATCGCCAGGCAACCATCGACGCCATCGGGGTCAGGCTTGACGCGGCCTTCGAGATCATCGACCGGGCGAGTGGAATCGTCATCGGGATGACCGACGAGGGTCTGAACGAGGATGCCCTCGCGGCGCAGTTCGAGGTTGGCGGCGAGTACATCGACCGTCTGGCAGTCTCAGAAGGACCTGACAGGGTACTGCTCGCCCTTCCGTCTGGACGGGTCGTGAGTTCCCTACCAGGACAGATGCTGGCCGAATCTGCGGTGGACGGAAGCGCCCGGGTGGTCTTCGCCGGCGAGAACGAGCTGTGGGTTGCCCGACGCGTTCGTACCGCCAGCCGGGAACTGATCGTTTCGGCACGGGTGCGCACCGGGTGGTTGAAAGCTCTGCTCAACGGCTTCTCCTCCGGCGGTGAGGGGCGATGGATTGCGGTCACTGACGCCGTGGGCAGTCTTGTTGCAACGAGCTCGGTAGGCCCTTCTGTCAGTGCCGGGTCCCTGGTGTTCGAGCCGTACGGGGAGGGAGAGGTCGGGGCGGCTACAGCCGTGTCAGACGACGGAACGGTTCTGGCTGGCGAGTACTCGCCGGTCGGAGACTATCCGGGTCTGGACTGGAGGGTTGTGCTGGCGGAGCCAAGGTCCGCTGTTGTGGGCGCGACGATCCGGGCACTCACTCCTGCAGTCGCGGCGTTGCTGTTGAGCGCCGTATTCTCTCTAGCGGTAGGCATCGTGTTCTCGAGACGTCTCGTAGCGCCTATCAGGGATCTCGAGGCGCATGCGCGGTCGGCTGTGCGAGGTGGATACGTACAGCAGATATACAGCGATCGAACGGACGAGCTGGGTAGCCTCGCAGACGCATTCAACGAGGTTGCGCTCCGGCTGAACTCGCTGCGCGATCTCTCACAACTCCTGGCTAGCTCTCGGAGTCTCGATCAGGTGCTCAACGGAATACTCGCTGCCATGAGCCACATCCTGGGGAGCACACGGGTTGCGGTGTATCTGCTTGATGAGAAGGAGCGCGTTTTGAGTCTTGTGGCATGTCAGGGCTTCGACGCGTGCGAGATGCAGGCTTCTGCTGACGATGAATCGTGGCTTGCAGATGCGCTCCGGTCTGATGAGCCCATCGAGTTCGTCGCGGACACTGCCACGATTCGCGGGCTGGCGCTGGCTCCCGGCACCGAGCTCACGGGGTTGGCTGCGGCCCTCCGTGTCGGTCGTGGCGCTGTCGGTGTTGTGGCCGTGTATGAGACGGACCGAAGAGCCTTCACCGAGGCCGAGCGGGCCATGGTGCGAGCCTTCTCGGCACAGGCGGCGGTCGCCGTGCGCAACTCCCGTCTCTTCGAGATGGAGGCTGCTGCCCGGCGTGAGGCGGAGACATTGCGTGCCGCAGCCGAGCTCCTGGTTCGTCCTGTAGGCATCGAGGTGGCCATCGGAGACGTGAATGCCCTTGCACGAGAGATCCTTGACGCGGATTGGGTTGGGTTCGCGATCATGGATCGAGGAGAGTTGGGGATCGCGCCTGCGGCGGACGCGGCCGAAGAGACGGCGCTTCTGCGCGTGTGGGGTCGCCTGGCCGTCGACGAGAACACGCTCGCTACGGTGATTGGGGGATTGGGCGAGGACGATGCACTCGACGACTTCCTAACGAATCGCGGCGGAGGTGAGCTTCTTCTTGCGACGGCGACGAGGGGCGGGCTGCCCGGTGCAGTGCTCGCGTATATGCGATCCGCAGCGCGCAACACCCCCTTTGGCGACAAGGAGCGCAGGCTCGCCGATGGTTTCGCCGCGCAAGTGTCGCTCGCTCTCGACATCGCATACAACTACGACCGGGCACGCGGACGTGCGGCGAACCTGGAGACGATCTTCCGTATCAGTCAGGCGGTCGGCTCATCCCTGCAGATCAAGGTAGTACTCAACCGCGTGCTCGATGTCGTGCAGAAGATATTCTCGGCTGACGCCGTGTCTCTCATGACGATCGACTCGACCACTTCCGGCATCACAACGGCCATGGCAAGGGGACTCGTTTCCCAGGACATGGTGCGCTTCAAGTGCGCACCCGGGGACGACATCGCCGGAGCGGTGTTCTCTTCGGGGAAGCCACAATGCATCGATGATCTCGAGTCCACGGTGGGACGCCTTGCACGTCTCGCCGTGCGTCAGGGCTTGCATGCGGCGATTGCGGTTCCCTTGCTGGCCAGAGGTCGGAGCCTGGGTGTGCTGACTGTCTTCGCGACGGATGTGGCCATCTACACCGAAGAGGACATGGAGCTACTGCACACCTTCGCGTCCCAGGCTGCGCTGGCCATCGACACGGCAGAGATGTACAGCCGGGAGCACAATGTGGCATCCGTGCTTCAGGCGAGCATCCTCCCCGAGTCGCTTCCTGACTTTGAAGAAGTCGAGACCAGCACCATCTATCTCGCAGCCGGTGATGAGGCGGAGATTGGCGGCGACTACTACGACATGTTCCGCTTCCCGGATGGGTCCATCATGCTTGCGATCGGGGATGTCTGCGGCAAGGGAGTCACCGCTGCGACGAAGACGTCGATGATCAAGTATTCCGTCCGTGGTCTTGCTGCGGCGGGTTTGGGTCCCGCCCGGGTGCTTGCTGAAGTGAACCGAATGGTTGCGGAGGCGGGAACAGCGAGCGACATCGTCACTCTCTGGGTCGGGCTCCTCGACGTGTCTCGTGGAATCCTCTCATACGCCAATGGTGGTCATCCCGCGGCGCTTCTGTATCGTGCGGCCGACGGAGACGTGGACCGCATGTCGCCGACTGGTCCTCTCTTGGGGGCGGTTCCGCAGGCCCGATACACCGAGGAGCGGACGACTGTCCGGCGCGGCGACACGATTCTTCTGTTCACGGACGGCGTTACTGAGGCCAGGAGAGGGGATAAGTTCTTCGGAGAGGGACGTGTCCGACGTGCTCTCAGCTACGGCGGTGATACGGAGGAAGTGAAGAAGCGTCTCCTGGCGGCTCTCGAACGGTTCGTTCCTGGACGGTTGAGAGATGATGCGGCTGTGCTGGTTGTTCGGGTGAGAGCTACAGCCAAGCGGCGGGCGGAGAAATGACACGGGTTGGCACGATCACAGAACGGAGCGGCATGCCCTTCGAAACCGAACGACACGATGACGTGCGCGCCGCAGTTCTGCACATCGCCGGAGACATCGATCTTGCGGCTGTGCCCGAATTGAGGTCCGGAATAGAAGACCTCGTGGCTGCCGGGTACACGAACATAGTCCTTGAGCTATCCCGGGTCGATTACGCGGACTCGACGGCTCTGGGACTGCTCGTGTGGCTCGACCGAGAGCTTGCGGATTCTGCGGGCAAAGTGGTCCTTGTGGGAGCCACAAGAAACGTGAACCGCGTGCTCGAGCTCTCCGGCCTGGTGAGTGTCGCCGAGACGATCTGCGCGGAGGACACCGTCTCGGACGCGCTTCAGGGGCTCGAAGTCTTCGACGATCCGGGTATGCCTCTGTGGTCCGAACAACTGCAAACATCGGCCACCGTGAAATCATTGGGGTCCGTCAGGGAGCGGGTATGCGCGCTGCTCGTCCCGCTCTGCTACAGCGAGACGGCTCTGTTCGATGTGAAGGTCGCTTTGGGCGAGGCGCTCGCCAATGCGGTCCGGCACGGGTCGCCAGCGGGCGAGCAGAGCCTTGTTACCGTGCGTGTTCACGCATTCCCAGATCGCATCGCAATCGAAGTTGAGGACATGGGTGGAGGCTTCGATGGCGAGCATGTGTGCACTGACGATCTGTACGCCTCAGGCGGACGCGGCATCATGTTCATGAAGGCTCTCATGGACAGGGTGGTATTCTCGAACAGCGCTGATGGCGGCACAGTCGTCACACTAGTGAAGCACCGTCCTTCGGCAGACGCGATCTAGCCGTGGTCGACGGTGGTCGACGAAAGGGCGTGCGTGACACCAACCAGGAAGATCCTCGTCCTCAGTGCCTCGTTCGGCGCGGGACACGATTCCGCGGCCGAGGCGATACGGCAGTACTACTCCCGGCACTACGCCGATGAGACCAAGGTGTCCGTCGTGGACTTCTTCGAGGAGTTTGCGCCCGGTCTCAACGTTCTCGCGAAGTTCGCCTACCAGCAGCCCGCCCCCTTCTTTCCGGCGCTGTTCGGTACTTTCGGCGAACTTGAAGCACGATTGCCGACGAATCCGGTCGTCCATGAGTTGAGGCTCATGGGAGTTGCCCGCGCAAGAGCCTACGTCGACAGTCACAAGCCCGACGCTGTCGTCGCGACATTCCCGGTTGCGGGAGGCGTGGCGGCGGAGGTGTGTCAGTCCCGTGATGTGGTCTCGGCGAACGTGTTGTGCGATTTCGACACTCGGGGGTCGTGGTTGCATCCCGGCAACGACGTGTACTTCGTCGCAGCGAAAGAGGCACGCGAGGATCTTGTCGTGCGGGGCATACCGTGGGATCGAATCGTCGTCTCAGGTGTCCCAATCCGCGAGTGCTTCTCGGAAGACATCGAGCGCACGGAGTGCCGGCGCGAGTTCGGCTTGGCAAATCGCTTCACGGTACTCCTGGTTTCACTAGCCGTAGGCCCAGGGGAGCTCAAGGATCTGGCCGGAGAGATTGCCTCTACGGGAGTGCAGACGGTAGTCGTTGCGGGGAAGTCCGAGCGTGCGCAGAAGCGCCTGAAGGATTTAGCAGAGACGACGGAGAACCTGAGGGTATTCGGCTTCGTCGAGGGAATGAATAGAATGGTGAGGTCGGCTGATCTTGTGGTGGGCAGGGCCGGCGCGCTGACGGTGTTCGAGGCTCTTGCGTTGGGCGTTCCCCTTGTGGTTCACAGTTCTGTGCCGGGCCAAGAACAAGGGAACGTTGACTTCATGGTGAACTGCGGTGCCGGATTCGCCTCCCGCGACGGGCGGGACACGGTTGAGAAGGTGCGGTTTCTCTCTGCACATCCCGAGAGAATGGCCCAGCTCTCAGCGGCAGCCGCAGGAATCGGGAGGGTTGCGGCGGCGCAGACGGTGTGCGAGCGTGTTCTAGCAGAGCTTCGGTAGAACAGAGGAGCGTCACATGGAGTTGTTCGAGGCAATGAGCAAGAGGCATTCGTTTCGCGCATTCAAGAAGGAACCTGTTCCGCGCGATGTTCTCGACAAGATGATGCTGGCTGCCTCGCTTGCTCCATCGTCAATGAACGAGCAGCCGTGGCGCTTCTACATCGCAGTCGATGAGGCCCGCGCCAGGGTCGGGGAGGTTCTCGTCCGCAACACGGCACACGTCGAGGAGTACCTGAGGGTCATCGGCGTTCAGGCGGACGAGCACGCCGAACGCTGGTTTGCCGAGCTGGGCGATGCACCCGTGGTGATCGCGTGCACGATGTCTCCAGCTGAAGACGATTTCGCCCGCCTGAACAAGCAGATCGCAATGGGCTGTGCCATGCAGAACATCATGCTTGCGGCCGTCGAACTGGGGGTTGCCACATGTGCCGTCACCTTCGCCTACTGGGTTCGCGATGATCTTGCCCAGGTTCTCGGGATTCCCGAGGAGCGCACGGTCATCGCGATGATGGCCGTCGGATATCCGGCTGTTGACCCGGTGGACACGGATCGCCACGCGGATATCGCCGTCTATCGAGACTAGGCGCATGGACGTCAAGGCTGTCTTTTTCGACGTCGGGAATACGCTTCTCTACCCGTATCCCAGCGTCTCAGAGGTCTGTCGTGAGGTGTTGCTGGCTGCGGGTCACGTGCGCGATATCGCAGCGATCGACGAGCTGATGCCGCTTGTCGATGCGTACTATGAGGACCGCTATCGCGAAGACGACACGTTCTGGACGGATGAATGCGAGACGTCGGACGTGTGGGTAGGGATGTACAGCCTCCTGTGCCGCAAGCTCGGCATCGAAGAGGATGCGGAACACCTTGCGCATCGGGTGTATGAAGAGTTCGGGAATCCGGCGCGCTGGAAGGCGTATGACGATGTCTTGCCGACTCTCGAGCGCCTGCGCGAGGAGTGGGATCTCCGTCTGGGTGTCATCTCGAACTGGGATCGCAGACTCGAGACGATTCTGGCAGGCCTGGGCATAGCGAATCACCTCGACACGGTGGTGTCTTCGGCGGTAGTCGGCTTGCACAAGCCCGATCCCCGCATCTTCGAGATGGCGTGCGAACGCTTGGATGTGCGGCCGAGTGAAGCGGTTCACGTTGGGGACCACCACTACGCTGATATGCTGGGGGCGCGCTCCGTGGGAATGGTTCCGGTGCTCATCGATCGTACTGGTGTCGAGACACGCGTGCCTGCGGTGCGTACACTTCTCGGCATAGAGGAGTATCTCGGCTGGAGGTGACGGTAGTCGTGACCTGGAGACGTCTTGCAGTGGTCGCCGGTGTGTTGGCGATAGCCGCTTGCCTGGCCGTCGCGTTCGCGGCGTACCGTTTGGCCGGCTACTCGTGGGACCAGGTAGTGGAGTACGAGAGCCCGTTCGCGGACTACTCGCGGCCGTGGTCAGGTGATCCCGCAGCTGCGTCCTCGGAAGCGACCGCCGGCCCGAGGCTCGTTCTAATCATCATCGATGGCTTGACGCTTGAGGCGTCGAGAAGCATGGCCGGTCTGGATACCCTGCGTGGCTACGGCGCCGACATGCTCGCCACCACTCCACAGCCCTCGCTGTCGTACCCGACGTGGACGACGATACTCTCTGGAGCTCCACCCCAGATCAGCGGGGTGACGACGAACTGGTTTGAGGACAAGGTCCCGGTCGAAACCCTGATTGACGTTGCGCTGGCCGAAGGGAAGCGAACGGTCGTCGTCGGCCCTGACAGCTTCGACGAGTTGTATGGTGCTGGCCGGGCGGAAGCGAGCTACTTCAAGCCTTGGTCGGAGACTGAGTATATGAGTGCAGACTTCGTGACTCAGACGATTGATCTGGTCACGAAACACGATCCGGAGTTTCTCGTCCTCCATCTTCCCGATGCGGACGAAACGGCGCATCAGCACGGCGCCGCTTCAGAGGAGTACCGAAACGTCGTTGCCCGTATCGACACTGACATCGCGCGGCTCGTGACGGCAATGCGGGATTCCCGGACTACATTCGTGATCACTGCCGACCACGGGCATATCGCCGCGGGCGGCCACGGTGGTTGGGAGAACGATGTCACCCAGGTGCCCGCGCTGTTTTTCGGCAACGGGGTGACACTGGATGTTGGGGATATCGAGCAGGTCGACATCGCGCCCACGACTGCGGCGCTTCTTGGCGTGCGCGTGCCGTCGTTCTCGGTCGGACAGGCGCTTGAGAACGTGCTTGCCGATGACGAACCGGTCCCGGCAACAGACGCGCAGTATCGGCGGTTCGCGGAGCGCTACATAGACATCCTTGGCGGCGAGAAGTCACAGCTTGGCGGAGCGCGCACGCATGCCGAAGTGCGCGCTGTGGTCGAGCGTGCGTCTGCCGATCGGCTTGCCGAAGACCGCTCGGCGAGGGTGCCGCTTGGGCTGGCGCTGACGGGTTCGGCACTGCTGGCGCTGGGTATTCTCGGGGCTCTCTCATGGCGCGTCCTGGTTTCGGCACTCGCCGGGACGGCTGTCTACTACGCTGTCTACAACACGATGTACTTCGTCGTTCACGGTCATCGCTGGTCGCTGTCGGCTTTCAACAGCGAGGATCTGGTGCAAGCCTTCTTCAACACGCGCATGCTTGAGGCCGCTGTCTCGGGACTCCTTGCGGTCTCGGTTGCTGCAGCAGTGTATCCGTTGCTCCGCCGGAGGCCGTACGGCCCGAAGGGCTCCTTCATAGGTGGGTGGCTCTCGCTTGGGCCTGCGACGATTCTTGCAATACAAGCGACGATCGCCATCCAGGTCGCCTGGTTCCTCTGGAGATGGGGTGCGGAGATCACATGGCGACTTCCCGATCTAGGGTGGGGGTTCAAGTACGACCTCGACCTCATCCAGGGAACCGCTCTCGGCGCTGCTGCGCTCTTGTCGCCGCTGGTCAGCTACCTCGTTGGGCGGTATCATCCCAGGGTGCGAAGCGCCGACGCGGAGAGAATGGCCGACGACGCGTCTCGCGCGACCAGTCCCGAGTAGACGACCCAAGGGGGACGAATGGCCTTGAAGGACCTCCGCGACTACGTGCGTCTGCTCGAATCCAAAGGGCAGTTGAAGCGTGTGGCCGCGCCCGTAGATCCGAAACTCGAGATCGGTGAGATCGCCGATCGCGTCTCGAAAGCCAACGGCCCCGCCCTGCTCTTTGAGAACCCGGTGGACCGAGAAAGCGGTCGCGCCTACGGAATGCCCGTGCTCATCAATGCGATGGGTTCATACGATCGGATGGCATGGGCGCTCGGCGTCGACGCGGAAACCGGTACGTGGCGCGATCTTGATGCGAAGGCGCAGGAGCTGATGGACCTGCTTCCTCTCGACATGCCTGCGTCGATGAAGGACAAGCTGAGCGTACTCATGAGCCTGAAGGATGTTGCCGGAGCGGGTGCCAAGGAGATCAAGCAGGGCAAGGCACCATGTCAGGAAGTGGTCTGGCGCGGCGACGACGTGGATCTCGCGAGACTGCCGGTCTTGACCACCTGGCCCGGCGACGGAGGACCGTTCGTGACCCTGCCACTGGTCGTCACGAGTGATCCCAAAGGCAAACTGAACGTCGGAATGTACCGCCTCCAGGTGTTCGACTCCAAGACGACCGGCCTCCACATCCACGAGCACCACGATGGCGCGAAGAACCTGCGGGCGTGGAAGCGGGAAGGTGTGTCGCGCGTCCCCGTCTCCGTTGCGCTCGGAGCAGACCCCGTGACGATCTTCGCGGCCACTGCTCCTGTTCCGCCCATGATCGACGAGTACCTCTTCTCCGGCATCCTGCGCGGCGAGAGCGTCGAGGTCGTCAAGTGCCTCACGAACGACCTGCTCGTTCCCGCGCACGCCGAGATAGTGCTCGAGGGGTGGTGTGATCTCGACGAGACGAGGTGGGAGGGTCCTTTCGGCGATCATACGGGCTACTACTCGCTGGCGGACGACTTCCCGGTATTCCACGTTGAGGCTGTCACAATGCGCAAGGACGCCATCTACCCGACGACGATCGTCGGGCCACCGCCGATGGAGGACTGCTATCTCGGGAAAGCAACGGAGCGCCTGTTCCTGCCGGTCATCCGTGCTTTGATGCCGGAAGTCATCGACTACGACTTGCCGCTTGAGGGCGTGTTCCACAACTGTGCCATCTTCCAGATCAAGAAAGAGTTCGCCGGTCAGGCATTCCGGGTGATGAACTTCGCGTGGTCGATGGGCCAGATGATGTTCACGAAGTTTGTCATCGTCGTGGACGAGGACGTCGACTGCCACGACTACTCGCAGGTTGCCTGGCGCTGTTTCAACAACGTCGATCCATCACGCGATGTCCTCATCTCGAAGGGTCCGCTCGACCGGCTCGATCACTCCAGCAACTACGAGTCGTTCGGGTTCAAGATGGGCATCGATGCGACCCGTCCGATTCCGGGGGAAGGTCACGAGCGAGAGTGGCCCGAGTCGCTCGAGATGAGCCCCGAGATACGGAAGCGCGTCGACGAGATGTGGGGCGAACTCGGCCTTGGCTGACACCGACCAGTCCGGCGGCATCGCCGCGGGCCCACCTTCGGCGGCGCGTGAGCGCGGCGTGCGCGGGACTGTCGGGATGCTACTGGAGCTCGTGAAGTTCGAGCACAGCATCTTCGCGCTACCCTACGCGTACATCGGCGCGCTATACGGAGCATCCGAGACGGGCGGTGTGTGGCCTGCTTGGACGGACCTGATCTGGATCACGGTCGTGATGGTGGGCGCCCGAGCATTCGCGTTCGTGCTCAATCGCGCCATCGACAAGGAGATCGACGCACGCAATCCGCGCACCGCGGGACGCGCCGTTCCAGCGGGTCTCGTGAAGGCCTGGGAGCTGTGGCTCTTCGCGCTGGGCATGCTAGTGGCATATCTCGTCGGCGTGTGGCAGCTTGCGCCGATCACTCACGTGCTGTGGCCGATTCCGCTGATGGCATTCCTCGTCTACCCCTACACGAAGCGATTCACGCCACTGTGCCACTACTGGCTCGGCCTGTGCCTCGGACTCGCACCGGTCGGCGGATGGGTCGCCGTTGGCGGCCCGATCGGTGACCCTGCTCCGTGGATATTCGGGCTGGCTGTGACGCTGTGGACTGCTGGCTTCGACATCATCTACGCGACGCAAGATGTGGAGTGTGACGTTCGCGACGGGGTGCATTCCATGCCGGCCGACTTGGGGGTCGCGCGTGCGCTCGTGCAGACGCGCATAGCGCATGTGGTCACTGCGGTGCTACTCGCATTCGGCGGCTATCTCGCCGTCGCGGGCTGGCCGTGGTATGCCGGAGTAGCCATCGCAGCGGCATTGCTCGCCTACGAGAATGCGATCGTGTCTGCCGAAGACACGTCGCGCGTGAACGCTGCGTTCTTCACGACGAACGGCATCATCGCTATCGTCGTACTTGCGGGAGCGGTCCTGGACCGGCTCCTCGGCTAGAGAGAGGGTTTCGAGGATGGGTCGATACACAGTGGTCGTCACGGGCGCGTCGGGCAGCGTGTACGGTCTGCGCGTGCTCGAGCAACTTCTCATGAAGGGCCACGAGGTGGTGGCGATCATGACCGAAGCCGGCCGGGATGTGACCGCATACGAAATCGGATTCGACTTGCCGGCGGAGAACGGCGCACAGTCCCTTCTTCGCTTTCTGGAACTGAGGTCGGACATGCCACTGCGAGTCGCGTGTGCCGGCGATTCCTTCGACCCGATCGCATCCGGATCGCACAGAGTGGACGGGATGATTGTGGTTCCCGCCAGCATGGGATTCTGTGCGTCGGTGGCGGCGGGAATGGCTGCGAATCTGCCGGAGCGCGCCGCGGACGTGATGCTCAAGGAGCGCAAGCCCCTGGTCTTCGTTCCTCGCGAGACGCCACTCTCGCTTGTCCACCTGCGGAACCTCACGACGCTCGCCGAAGCCGGTGCGGTGATCGTTCCGGCGATGCCTGCCTTCTATCAGCGGCCGGAGACGATCGACGATCAGGTGAACTTCGTGGCCGGGAAGGTGCTCGACGTACTCGGCATAGAACACGAACTGTTCCAGCGGTGGGGCGACTAGGGTTTCCCCGAGCGAGAACGCGGGAACTCGAGCCGCGGTATGCGCCGCTTCTTGGGCTCGTACGTCGCAATCCCGTGCTCGTAGTGGGCGAGCAGCTGCTGTGTCTGGTTGCGGATGGAGAATCGCGCCGCACGGTTTGCTGATGCCGCCGCGAACTTCAGGCGGAGTTCCTCGTCGTCGAGGAGCGCGTCGAAGCCGTCCGCCAGGTCTTCGGGTCGGCCCAACACGACCAACCCAGTCTCGCCGTCCACAACGAAGTCCTCGACCGCCGCATCCTGTGCAGCCACGACAGGTAGACCGGCGGCCATTGCCTCGCCGATGACAAGCCCCTGAGTTTCGGTAGTCGATGAGAATGCGAACACGTGCGCTGCGTGATAGGCTGCGACCGCGTCCGGGCCCTTGAGGTAGCCGGCGAATGCGACTCGCTTGCGGAGGCCCAGCTCGGTCACGAGGTCCTCGAGTTCGGGCCGGTGAGGCCCGTCGCCGGCAATCAACAGCTTCGCATTCGCGCAGCGACAGTGCCACAGCGCGCGGATGAGGGCTTCAACGTTCTTCTCCCGGCCCAGCCGGCCCATGAACAGGAGCACCCGGTCTTCGGCCGCAATGCCAAGGCGTTGCCGAAGAGCATCGATGCGTGATTCGTCCCGCACGGCATACCGGTCGGTGTCGATTCCAGTCGCCAGCACCTCGATTGGGACCGTAACGCCCCACTTGCGCAGGTAGTCCTGGACCTTCGAGGATGGGGCGATGATCGAATCGCACGCCTGGCAGAAGCCGCGTGAGAGCGTCTCGGCGAGTTTCCGGGTGAGGCGGGTCTCCCACACGTAGTGGACGTACTCGGGGTAGAGCGTGTGGTACGTGTGCACGTACGGAATCTTGTGGCGCCGTGCGACTCGCAAACCAAAGAGGCCGATGGAGAACGGGTCGTGCGAGTGCACGATGTCGAGCTCCACCTCGTCGAGCAGTCGCACAGCCTCTAGTGATGTTGGTGTCGCGATGCGCATCTCCGGCTGGAAGGCGAAACGCATAGACGGGAAGCGGACGGTGACGTCTCCATCGTCCTGATCTTCCGGATCGGGCGCGAAGACGTAGACCTCGTGGCCCAGCGCTTCGAGGGCGTGCTTGAACAGCAGTATCGACGTGACGACGCCATTGATCTGCGGTGTGTATGTGTCCGTGAAGAAGCCGATACGCATCGGTTGGTCGAGTCCTCCTACGGCGTGGAAGGGCGCCGGAGAGCTGCCCACGAGATTGTATCGGCTTGACGGGCGGTGGCATAGGGTCGGATACTTATGCGCTAGAAGGGTCAGTTGAATACAGAAGCAGTAGTCGTAGCAGTAGTCGTAGCAACTGGAGGTACTAGCATGACCCTCACGCAGGCGCGCAAGCGCTATCCACTCGTGCCCGATGAGATCATCAAGTGGGCACTCCAGAACATCCCTGATCCCAGCGATGTCGAGCGCGGTCTGTTCCGTCTCGAGCAGGCGAAGCGCATCCAGATCAAGTACGCGAACTAGGGCCCCTTTCTCCCCATGCCCGGGTGGGTTGCTCCCGCCCGGCTTCTCGGCGTGCTGACGGGTGTTTGCCGGCACCCGACAGCGTGCCGAGGAGAACAACGGGTCGCCTACGGGCGGCCCGTTGCACTACCGGGAACGACACAGGCCGCCATGAAGGCGGCCTGCTGTGTGTCATGGAGGCGACGCCCGGATTCGAACCGGGGATAAGGGCTTTGCAGGCCCCTGCCTTGCCACTTGGCCACGTCGCCGTATGCGTGGAACCTTGGAGTTCCTAATGTCAAAAGGCCGACCACATTGGGCCCTGTGCGTGCCCTCCGGGCCGACCTTCGGAGTGTCGATGGAGCGGACGACGGGATTCGAACCCGCGACCCCAACCTTGGCAAGGTTGTGCTCTACCAGCTGAGCCACGTCCGCGCGCGAAGGGTAGTGTATCAGGGGGTCTAGGGCCATGCAAGGTGAGCTGCAGCCAGGTTCCGGGCGGGTGACGCCGGTGGCGTCGGACGTCTTGCAGGAGGGGACTGGCGTATCGGGGAATGACTGGTACAATACCGTTCGCTGCTCTTTGCAGAGTACATACGGGCGCTTAGCTCAGGGGGAGAGCACTTCCTTGACGCGGAAGGGGTCAGAGGTTCAAATCCTCTAGCGCCCACCATCAAATACCGAGGCCTCGGCGACAATGCCGGGGTCTCGTGCTATCGGTGCTACTGACGTGCACCTGTGCGACAATCCTGCCCAGCGGCAGGAAGGATTGTCCGTGCGCTCGCAGATTCCCTCGCTCAGACGCTCTTGCGCTGCGAACCAGCTCACGTTCGTGATGCCGGTGACGCTCAGGGAGGACGCACGCCTTGGATCGACCGCCGCTTGGCGTCGCTCGCCCGATGGAAGCGTTGGCCACCGACTGAGGTTCGGTCTGGCGTCGCTCTGGTCCAAATTCAACCTGAGTGACCTGTGCGAGCTGCTCGTGATATGTCCCGGGGATGAGGTCGATGACGTCACCCTGCTCGTCCGAACCGTCTCCGACGACGAGCGCATTCGTGTGATTTCCGAGCTCGACGTTTGTCCGGATGTCGTGCGCGCAGTCGATTCCGAGACCGGTTCCATCGTGGGTTGGCGTGTCCAGCAGATGCTCAAGCTCGCTGCGGCCGCGCGCGTGACCACGCCGTTCTACCTCACGCTCGACAGCGACGTGGTCTGCATTCGCGAATTCTCTTCGGCAGAGCTGATCGACGGGGAGCGCGGAGTCTGCGGTGTGGAGACGGCCGAAACCTACCGGGAACTCTACGTGCCGGACTTCGCCGAGAAGGAGGCACGGAGGAAGGAGGCGCGGATCGCAGCATCGATGGCGCTGCTGGGAGGCGAGCGCGAGGAGCGCTACGCGGGACGATATCCGAGCGAGACCCCGGTGCTGTACCACACGGAGTCGATGCGAGAGATGTGTTCGCATCTCAGTGATATGCACGAGAAGCCGTGGTCGGTCGTGCTTGCCCAGAACCCCGGGTGGACCGAGATGGCGTTGTACTTCTCGTACCTCGAATCGACCGGTCGACTGGGGGAGGTCTACGAGATGGCCGGCCCCAATCGAGTACTGCATCTGGAGGGTTCAGTGTGGCACGGGACGGATCGGTACCGCGGGCCGCGGCGCTACGATGCCGCGCACTTCGATCGATTGCGTGATGGCGGCGAAGGGCTCTTCATCGCAGTTCAATCGTGGCTAGCCAACAAGTACTGGTTGCCAGCGACGGGCTTCGGCACGATCGAGGAGTTCTACGCGCACATGGGTCGGCAACTGGGCGTGGAGCTGCGATAGCAGTACGGGCTGGCTGGTCGCATCCCGCACGCTGTCATCCGCTCTCCGTCCTCATCCTCGCCTGCCGCGCATCCTGTCCCGCCACCGTCTCGTTGTCACTCTCGGAGGGGCGCGAGTGTCAAGGGGTGGCTCGTGATGAGGAAGATGGCTGTTCTACTGGTGGGTGCGATTCTGGCAGCGATGATGGTTCTTCCGGCTGGCGCATGGGCGGGCGATTGCCTGCGCATCCAGCAGCAGCTGAAGGACGGGAGTTGTGCTACCTGCCCGTGCGTGTAAGAACTGCCGATGGCAGAGTGCAGGATCCGGGTCTCGCAGTCGCGGGGCCCGGACTTGTCTTCGGCAGAGAACGTACGGACCACCCCAGCTCCGATAGGGAATGTACATTCACGATGGATGTCGACCCGTCATGAGGAGTACGCATGCCCCACAACTGGCAACAGCGCCACCGCGCGGATCTGACAGCCGGGCAACGCATCGCCGACTCCACCGCACGCACGCTCGGCTCGTGGCCCTTCATCATCGGCCAGACGACGTTGATTCTGCTGTGGGTCGTGCTCAACATCGTCGGATGGCTGAGGCACTGGGATCCGTACCCGTTCATCCTGTTGAACCTGATGTTCTCGGTGCAGGCTGCCTACGCCGCGCCGATCATCATGATGAGCCAGAATCGGGCAGCTGAGCGCGATCGCTACCAGGCGCAGGCGGACTATGACACCAACACGAAGGCGGAGGTCGAGATCGAAGACGTCCAATCCCGCCTGACGGGGATCGAGGAGACCCTGCAGCGTATCGAGGCACTCGTCGGCGGGTAGGCTCTTCTCCGGACCGCTCCGACCTCGACGCGCGTTGACCGCTCTTCACGTGCGGGGTAGTCTCACTTCATCCGAAGGGGAGTAGCGATTCCGGCCTCGGCCGGAAGGCGGCATCGACATACTGGGCGCTTTCGGCCCCGGTGCCGCCGGACCCACCTGGGACTCTACGCGAGACTTTCGGCGGTAGTCGGCGCTCGATAGAGCGTCTTCGTCCGCCGGAGTCTCGTTTCGTTCTCCGGCATGAAGGCCGAACGGAGGCCGAAGCGTGCTGTACATCTTCCTGGTGTCCCTGGTGCTGATAATGATCGGCGAGCTGGCCGACAAGTCGCAGCTCCTCGCCCTCGTGCTGGCCACGCGCTATCGCGCCTGGCAGGTCCTGATCGGCATCTTCGTGGCGACGTTCGTCGTGCACTTCTTCACGGCGATGCTCGGACAGCTCGCGGGCTCCTTCATCCCTGTCGGGCTGTTGCCCTGGATCAGCGGGCTGCTCTTCATCGGATTCGGCGTCTGGACGCTTCGTGGCGACAGTGTGGACGACTCTGACGCCGACAGGGGAGCCGCTCGATTCGGACCGATAGTCGCCACCGGCATCGCGTTCTTCTTCGCGGAACTCGGCGACAAGACCCAGATCATGACGATGACCATCGCGGCCGATCCTGGATCCGCCCTGCTCGAGAACCTGAAGGGTGCCGGTCCGGGCGTGCAGCGGGCGATCGAGGCACTCGGGGTCGGCATGACCTCCGTCTCGCCGATGGCGCAGTTCTGGGCCGTCACTCTTGGTTCCACGGTCGGGATGGTGCTGGCGGACGCAATCGCGATCCTCATAGGGAGCGTCCTCGGCAAGAAGCTGCCGGAGATGCTACTGAGGCGTGTCTCGGGGGCGATCTTCATCATCTTCGGCGTGCTGAGCGTCGCCTCATCCTACGTTGGCGGGGTACATACATGAGGTCAGTGTGTCGCGTGACCTAGGAGGACACATGCGTAGGTATCGTCGTTACGCAGTTGCAGTGATCGTTGCCGTGCTGGTTGTGGCGCTGGGTGTGCTGGCCGCGGGTTGCTCGGGCAACTCAGAGAGCGACAGCCAGCCATCGAGCCAGCCCCCCGCTTCGTCCGGCGGTTCTTCGGCAAGCACCGGGACCACCGACGGTGGCGTCGATCCCGCGGTTCAGGAAGCGCAGCAGCTCGTTGAGGTCCGGTGCTCGATGTGCCACTCGCTCGACCGAGTGTGGGCGGCCAAGAAGACGCGCGACGAGTGGGTAGTCAGTGTCGACCGGATGAAGCGCAACGGTCTTGTAGTCACCGAAGAGGAGTACGCGACGATCGTCGATCATCTGGCGTCGTTGTCGAACAAGTAGCACGACCAGCTCTTGAGTGCGGGCTTTGCAGCTCGCTCACTAGACAGACGCCCCGGGCATCCACCTATACTGCTCGGGGTGTCGTCGTCTCGCGAGAGGGAGTCCGCCGTGTTGGAGTTGTTCGCTCAACCAGAATCTTGGATCGCAATCGCAACGCTTTCCGCCCTCGAGATCGTGCTCGGCATCGACAACCTCGTGTTCATTGCAATCGTCACAGGACGCCTACCAGTAGAGAAGCAGCCATCCGCGAGGAAGATCGGATTGCTGGTCGCGCTGGGGACGAGGATTCTCCTGCTGTTCACGCTTTCATGGATTCTGGGACTCACGAGACCGCTGGCGCATTTCGCCTTCTTCGGTCGCGAAGTCGAGATCACGGGTCAGTCGCTGATTCTCCTCGGCGGCGGGCTGTTCCTGATCTGGAAGTCCACGACGGAGATCTACCACAAGACGGAGCTCAAAGACGAAGAGGTCCATCTCCGCCAGACGACCGCGTCGTTTGGGGCCGTCATCGCGAACATCGCCGTGATGGACATGATCTTCTCCCTTGACTCGGTTATCACCGCTGTCGGCATGGTCGACGAGATCGTGCTCATGGTCGTCGCAATCGTCCTCGCGATGATCGTGATGATTGTGTTCGCGGATCCCGTGAGCAACTTCGTCGAAGCGCATCCGAGTATCAAGATCCTGGCGCTCGCGTTCCTGCTCATGATCGGCGTCCTGCTGACCGTGGAAGCACTGCACGTGGCAGTGCCGAAGGGGTACGTCTACTTCGCGATGGCATTCTCGCTGCTGGTCGAGCTGGTGCAGATGCGCTACGAGAAGAACCTCGCGAACAAGCGGGCGCGACGTACGACGGCTGCTGAGTCGGAAGGGTAGTCCGGGTACCGACGGATCAGAAGCGATGTCAGCGGCTAGGGCTCCGGGACAACGAGCGTGGCGGCTCCCGGCAGCACTCGCGCGCTGAATGGAGTGAGCGCCGTGAGCACTTCCCCGTCGTGCTGGAGGGAGAGTACGGGGTCCGCCGAAACCTCGACTTCGCGCGCTTCGTGGATTTCGAGGCCCGGAGAGCGATCGGGGTGGGATCCCACAGTGCGATCGAGAATCGCGCCCCATACAGCCGGGAGTAGTTCGACTGCGTTGCGCGTGCGCAATATCACTACCTCGAGTTTCCCGTCTGCGGGATCGCTACCGTGAGTGATGGGTATGTCGAACTGAAGTCGGGCGAAGTTGACGACGAGCACCGCAATGCCTTCGGTCTGCAGTTCTCGTCCGTCGATCTTCAGATCGAAACGCGAAACCGTGGGCGTCAGGTTCTGTAGCGCCCCGAGCAGGTAGGCCGCCGCTCCGATGGTCGATTTCAGCTCGTCGGCGGCCTCCATGATCTTGGCATCGAATCCTGCGCCCGCAGCGACCATGAAGCCGCGGGTGCGCGTCGGTTCTCCGGGGCGCGTGCCGCTCGGTCCGCAGTCACGTGCCGTGCATGTGAGCTCGCCCATGTCGAAGGATCGAACCGCGCCATGGAGCACGGTGTCGGCGAGCTGCATCGGATTCGCGGGCATTCGCAGGTTCAGGGCGAGAAGGTTGGCGGTTCCCGCCGGGTATGGAAGGACGGGGACACCGGAATCTCGGAGCGCGTAGCACACGCCGGAGACCGTTCCGTCACCTCCGGCGGCCACGACTCGATCGAACTCCTTCGCGTCGTGCAGGAGTGACACGTGCGAGTGCTTCTCGCCCATGAAGCGCAAGACGATCTCGGATTCGTTTCGGCCTAGGATGCGAACGAAGTCGTAGAACTTGCCTTCGTCCTGACCCGACCGAGGATTTACCACGCACAGGATGCGCACGCGACCCCCAGCCTTCCGCTCCGACAGTTGCGACCCAGCATACCGCTACTGAAACGTCTCTGCGGAGGTTAGGATGAGGGAAAGGAGGTTCATCACGTGTATGTAGCCGATAGGACAGCGCTTGAGGTGCTAGTCGCCCAGGTTCGAGGAAGCGCCTTCATTGCAATTGACACCGAGTTCATGCGGGAGCGGACGTACTACCCCAAGCTGTGTCTGATACAGATCGCGACCGAGGACGTGGCCGCAATCATCGATCCGCTGGCCTTCGACGACCTGGAGCCGTTGTGGGATCTACTGGGAGACGAAAGCATAGTCAAGGTTCTACACGCTGGCTCGCAGGACATGGAGATCTTCTACCTGCGCATGGGACGTGTGCCGACGCCAGTCTTCGACACGCAGGTGGCAGCCACGCTCGCCGGGTACCCACAGCAGATCGGCTATGGCGCCCTGGTGAAGGACGTGATAGGTGAGACGATCGACAAGTCGGACACGTTCACAGACTGGGCGAAACGTCCGCTATCGGGAACTCAGATCGAGTACGCGTTGAACGATGTGCGCTACCTGCCCGCGGTATACGATCATCTTCGGCAGGCTCTTGAATCAACCGGGCGAATCGCCTGGCTGGAAAGGGACTTCGAGCGGCTAGTCAATCCCGCTACGTACGAGATCGTGCCCGAAGAGATGTGGCGTCGGCTCAAGCGTGTGTCTTCTCTCAACCGGCGTCAGCTTGGGGTTCTACGTGAAGTCGTCGCGTGGCGCGAGCGGGAGGCGCAGCGTCGCGACGCTCCCCGCAAGTGGGTCATCGGGGACGAGTCGTTGATCGAGGTGGCACGCCGCGCCCCGCGTACCCGCGAAGAACTGGCGGCAGTGCGTGGAGTCGCGGACAAGCTTCCCGGCAAGACCTACGGGGGTCTACTCGATGCCGTTCGCAAGGGGAAAGAAGCAGATGACGCGGATCTCCCGTTTCTGGAGCGGCGTCCACGGCGCGACATGGCCGAGGGCGCGGTCGATCTCATGGCTGCCCTAGTCAGACACCGCGCGAAGCAACACAAGGTGGCAGTGCCTTTGCTCGCATCAAGGGACGACCTTGAGAGACTCGCATCAGGCGAGCGGGACGACAGCCCGCTGCTCGTTGGCTGGCGGAGCGAGATCGTCGGTAGCGAACTGATCGACGTTCTTGAGGGAAGACTCGCACTCAGGGTCGGCGAGAACGGGCTCGAACTCGTTCCAGTCGACACGGACAAGGAGTAGATACCGATGTTCCTTCAATCCTACTGGGGCATCATGCTTGTGGCGGTCGTCCTGGGTTTGGCCACCCAGGCGTGGGTGAACGGCGCGTTTCGCCAGTACAGCAAGGTGCCCCTGGCAACCGGTCAGAGCGGAGCCGAGGTAGCGAGAGCGATGCTTGACTCGAACGGGCTGCAGAGTGTCGAGATCGAACGCATCGGTGGTCAGCTCTCCGATCACTACGATCCCCGCAAGCGTGTGCTCAGGCTTTCTGCCGACGTTCACGATGGCCGAAGCGTCGCCTCGGCCGGGGTGGCCGCTCACGAGGCAGGTCACGCAGTGCAGCATGCGCGGGCGTTCGCTGCAGCCCAGCTCCGGCAGGCGCTTGTGCCGGCCGCCAGCATCGGCTCATCGATGGCCTTTCCGCTGATATTCCTCGGCGTGTTCATGCGTGCGAGTGGTCTCATCACGATCGGCATCGCGGCTTTCGCTGCGGCCGTCCTATTCCAGGTCGTCACCCTCCCGGTCGAGTTCGACGCGTCTCGTCGTGCCGTCGCGACTCTCGGGAGCTGGTCGCTACCGCCCGATCAGGTGGCGGGCGCTCGCAAGGTCCTGACGGCCGCTGCAATGACGTATCTTGCGGCCACGCTCGTCGCAGTGATGCAGCTGTTGTACTTCGTCGGCTTGTCACGCAGGTAGGTGCGCCGAGGACCGCTTCGTGTCGGTGGGGACTGCTAGAATCGCACAAGCCGAAGAGGGGAGGCAGGGCACGGTGTCCGAAGAGAGAGCGCTCACTGTCACAGAGGCCATGAATGCGGCCAAACGGGCGCTCGAATCCGTGTCTCTGCGGGTCATCGGCGAGGTCTCGGAGTTCAACGACAAGCCGGGCTACAAAGCTGCCTATTTCACGGTGTGCGACGGAGCGGCGTCGATGCCGTGCCTCATGTGGAGGGACGTGTACGTGGCGTCTGGCATCGAGCTGCGCTGCGGAGCGCTGGTGGAGCTGACGGGGGCGTTTTCGGCATACGTGCCGAAAGGCCGCATGCAGTTCGTCGTGAGATCTCTCGCTCTCGCGGGCGAGGGCTTCCTCAGAATGCAGGTGGCTGCGCTCGCGAGGAAGCTTGAGTCCGAGGGTCTGATGAGTCCCGACCGGAAGAGAGCGCTGCCGACGTTCCCGGGACGCATCGCCGTGGTGACTTCGCCCCGCGGCAAGGCGGTTCACGACGTGATCCGCACCTTGAGGCGTCGCTATCCGTTGGCCGAACTCATGGTGGCGGGCGTGCAGGTCGAAGGGACCGATGCCCCGGCCGCCATCGTCGAGGGCATGCGAGTGGCGGACGCTGCGTCCCCCGACGTGATCCTTCTTGTTCGCGGCGGCGGGTCGTACGAGGACCTGATGCCCTTCAACGCCGAAGAGGTTGCGCGGGCGGTCGCTGCGTCGCGGGCGCCCGTGGTGACCGGCATCGGGCACGAGCCCGACACTTCCATTTCCGACATGGTGTCCGATTTGAGCGTGTCGACTCCCACCGCGGCTGCGGAGGCATGCGCCCCGTCTGTTGACGACGTGGCAGGTCGTCTCGAGAAGCTGTCTCGTCTCCTCGGTGGCGCCCTCGCTCATCGCGTACAGGTTGCCCGACACGGACTGAGACGACTGCTCGAAAGGCCGGTATTCGCGGACTCGCGTGTTGTGCTCGGACCGGCGGCACAGACGGTGGACACGCTCGGGGGCGAGCTGCGACGGGCGATTCCTGAACGCTTGAGGCGCGATCGCGAACGTCTGACGTATGTGAGAAAGTCTCTGGCTGGAGTGGGACCGCGACTCGTGAGCCACCCCCGCGACTTGATGGCGGTCGCGTCGGCACGCCTCGGTGATCTGTCTCCGCTCGGGATTCTCGGCAGGGGTTATGCGGTGTGCTACGGTCCCGATGGAAGGACTGTCGTCAAGTCGGTCGATTCGATTGCGACGGGCGAGAAGGTGAACGTTCGCGTAGCCGACGGGCGGCTCGGGTGTGTCGTTGAGACGGCGGAAAGGGAGATCTAGATGCAGGACGAAGGCGGCGTGCCGGCTGAAGAGCTCTCTTTCGGCGATGCCCTCAAGGAACTCGAGACCATCGTTGCCGGCCTCGAAAGCGGTCAGCTGGAACTGGAAGACAGTCTCGCACGGTATGAGAGAGGCGTGGCGCTCCTGCGAGCGTTACAGGCCAAACTCTCCGACGCGGAACAGAAGGTGACGACGCTCCTGGGTGAACTCGAAGCTGAGGATGTCCCGGTGGCGGCAGACGGGGACTAGGGACACGTCGTGACCCGCCTGCGAGAGGCGAGAAACGGCACGAAATCCAAGGAGGCATACGTGGAACGGTGCATATTCTGCATGGTGGCCCGCGGCGATCTTGAGGCGACCAAGGTCTACGAGAACGACGACGTTGTGGCGTTCGACGACATCGCGCCACAGGCGCCCGTTCATACGCTGATCGTTCCCAAGACTCACTACGACAGTATGAGTTCGGACCTGCCGTTGACTACGATGGCGGCGCTCTTCGAGGCCGTGCCGCACGTCGCCAAGATCAAGGGTTTGGAGAAGTCCGGATACCGGGTGATCGTGAACAACGGAATGGACGCGAACCAGACGGTGCAGCACCTTCACGTGCACGTCTTGGGCGGCAAGCGCATGTCCCACGGCATGGTCAACTTCGAGGAGTAGGCATGGGGGAACCGAGCCAGAGCATTCTGCACGGCGCCGACAAGACCGTGGCGATCGTCACGGACAGCACCGCGGATCTGACACCGGACGTGTGCGAGCGTTTCGGAATCACGGTCGTGCCCTTGACTCTCACGATCGACGGAGAGTCGATGCCGGATGGTACGTTGTCTCAGCCGGAGTTCTTCGCTCGCATGAACGCAGCTTCCGCGCTGCCGACGACGTCGCAGCCGGCCGTCGGTGCGTTCGTTGAGGCCTACGAGAGCGCTTTGCAGACGGCAACTCACGTGGTCTGCGTGAACATATCCTCGAAGCTATCCGGGACGTTCTCGTCAGCTTTGCGGGCTGCCGAGGAGTTCGTCGACAAGGTACATGTTGTCGATTCGCTGAACCTGTCGTGGGGACTGGGTCTTCAGGTGGTCGAAGCCGCGAAGGCCGCAACCGAGGGTCTCGACGCGAACGCCGTGGTTCGACGCGTCGAGCGCGCGCGCGATCGGGTTCACATGCTGGTCGGTCTCGATTCGCTCGACAACATGGTCAAAGGGGGTCGAATCAGCAGGGTGGCGGGAGCTGTCGGTGGAGCGCTGAACGTCCGCATCACAATCACGCCAAAGAACGGGCTGCTCACGGTTGTCAAGCCGGTGCGCGGCGCCAAGAAGGCTCTCGACTACACCATTCGCTGGCTCGAGGACCGCATGCAAGGGTCAACCAGGGGCGCGTTCTGTGTCATGCACGCCATGGCCGAAGACAGGGCCGACTGGCTCAAGCAGGCGATTCTCGAACGGTTCGAGCCCACCGAACTCTACTGTGTGGAGACGGGGACAGCGATCGCCACCCACACAGGGACCGGGTGGGGAGTAGCCGTCCTACCCGAGGAATAGAACGTGCCCGAACGCCGATTCCCTGTGACATTCGCGCCGAGCGGCGTCACTGTTTGGGCCGAAGAAGGCTCAACGGTTCTTGCCGCAGCGCGCAGTGCGGGCATAGTGATTCCCTCGCCGTGCGGCGGGCGCGGAGTGTGCGGCAAGTGTGCGGTCCGGGTGCTCGACGGTGTGGATTCTCCACCAGAGGACCTCGAGCGCCGCGGTCTCAAGCTGGCACCACCCGGGATGCGTCTCGCATGCTTGATGCGGGTCTCTGGACCCCTGACCGTGCGACCGATGATCTCGCAGACGGTATCCAGTTTGGTCTCTGAGTCCGATGTCGTCGCCGAGGATGGGCTCTTCGCGGCCATCGATCTCGGGACCACGACCGTCGCGGCTCTGGTGCTGGACGCAGGCTCCGGCCGTGAACTCGGCCGAGCACTTGTCCCGAACGGTCAGGCGTCCTGGGGTGCCGACGTCGTCACCCGGTTGAGTGCAGCGATGGCCGGGGATGGGGACTTGCTCAAGGCAGCCGCTGAGGACTCCATCCATGAGGCTCTGTCTGCTGCATGCGGGCATGCTGGCACGTGTCTTCCGGCCGTCAAGCGGCTTGTTGTGGCTGGCAATACCGCGATGTCGTCGCTGCTCATTGGAGCGGACGTTTCGGCGCTCGTGGAGCGCCCGTTCCATATGCCCTACCATGATGCGACGGCGCTCCCGTCGTCGTCGGGGCTTCTCAAGTCCCTGTCAGCCGAAACGGAGACCGTCGTACTGCCGCCACTCGGCGCCTTCGTGGGCGGAGATGTGGTCGCGGGACTCGTAGCAGCAGGTCTGGTCGAGGAGCGCGGTCCGGTATTCTTCATCGACGCCGGCACGAACGCCGAACTCGCTCTGGCGACATCGCTCGGCGTGACGGTCGCATCGGCCGCCGCTGGTCCTGCCTTCGAAGGCTCCGGGGTCAGAAGCGGGGGAACGGCCTCGAACGGCGCCGTGCTCAAGGTGGCGCATGAGGGGGCGGACATTCATCTCGATGTCCAGGGTGGGGGCGATGCGCAGTGGTTTGCGGGTTCGGGACTCCTATCGGCACTTCAGATGCTGCGCTCGGTCGGGCACCTTGCCGACGACGGAGCGCTATCGTCTGACGGCCCACTTGCTGATCGATTCACAACGGTGGACGGTGTGCGTGCCGTGCGTCTGGGCGACTCGGACTCCTACTCGCTCCTGATCACACAGACGGACATTCGTGCTCTCCAGACTGCGAAGGCGGCGGTATCTGCAGGTGTGTTGGCACTAGCTAGAAGCGCGAAGGTGAAGCCGCGTTCGATTGCGCGATGGGTCGTGACCGGCGCATTCGGTGCGGCAGTGTCGCCGGAGGATCTGGTGTCGCTTGGGATACTGCCGGCAGACGCTCGGGATAGCGTCGAGCAGGTTGTGGATGCGACTCTCATCGGCGCGGCCATGATTGCCGTCGACAGGAGTCTCCTAGACGAGGCGATGAGTTGGCTCGCGGGGGTGAGGCACCTCTCACTTGCGGAGGACGACCTGTTTCGCGATACGTTCGTCGCGGCGACCGCGCTGAGGGAGTACACGCTCAAGCAGGGCTTCTAGCTCGAACGGTCACGCGCTTGTCCAGACATGACGGAAACCCCGGCCTTCGGGCCGGGGTTTCCCTATTCCTTCCCTTGCTACCCCTGAGTCTCAGTGCGGGTTCGCGTGTGGTCTGCCTGGTGATCCACACGTACATCGCGATGCCGGTCGCCGATGCCCCGCGGTCGCCCTCCGGATTCCCCGGGTGGGCATTTTTGTAGGGAAGGGAAACTGTATGTGGCAACGATACCGCAGGACAACGAGGGTTGCAACATTTGTTACATGTAATTGTAGTTAAGGTTCCGAGATGTGCATGAAGAGCGGTCGTGAAGCCGCCGCCTACCGATTCAGAGATACCGCTGACCTCATGTGGGGCATGGGCTGAGCACGTCTTTCAGGTAGCATGAAACCACTCAGCTGTGGTTCGGCACGATGGAAAAGACGCTGGCTTCTTCTCGAAGGGGAGACGTGCCGGCTGCCGAACTGCTGCATCTAGTGATGATCGACAAGCGGACGAAGGAGGCCTTCAATGACTGACGAGTCCACCTCGATCCAGTCCTTGCAGAGCGAGGGCAGAGTCATCGAGCCGCCCGCGTGGGTCAAGGAGCGGGCGTACATCGGTTCCATGGACGAGTACCACGCCATGTACAAGCGTTCCGTCGAGGACCCCGAGGGTTTCTGGGCCGAGATGGCCGAGGAGTACATGTACTGGCACAAGAAGTGGGACAAGGTGCTGGAATGGGAGTTCGACACTCCCAAGGTCGAGTGGTTCAAGGGTGGCAAGACGAACGTCGCCTACAACTGCGTAGACCGTCATCTCACGACATGGCGGCGCAACAAGGCTGCCATCATCTGGGAGTCCGACGAAGGTCGGACGAAGATGTATACGTATCAGTCGCTCTACTACAAGGTGTGCCGTTTTGCGAACGTGCTGAAGAAGCGGGGCATCAAGAAGGGTGACCGCGTCGCAATCTACATGCCGATGGTTCCCGAGCTCTCCATCGCCATGCTTGCGTGCGCGCGCATTGGCGCGATTCACTCAGTGGTGTTCGGTGGATTCTCCGCGCAGGCGCTTCGGGATCGCATTCAGGACTGCGAAGCGAAGATGCTCGTCACAGCGGACGAGGGCATTCGCGGCGGTCGCGTTGTGCCGCTGAAGGCCATGGCCGACGAAGCGCTTCTCGAGTGCCCGACGATCGAGACGGTCGTTGTCGTCTCACGCGCACAGACGCGTGTTGACATGGAACCTGGCCGGGACGTCTGGTACCACGAAGAGGTTCGCTCCGCGGATATCTCGCAGCACTGCGACATCGAATGGATGGACGCCGAAGACCCGCTGTTCATCCTCTACACGTCAGGCTCCACCGGCAAGCCGAAGGGCGTTGTACACACCACCGCCGGCTATCTGCTCTTCACGACGCTCACCTTCAAATACACGTTCGACTATCACGATGAGGATGTGTTCTGGTGCACGGCCGACATTGGCTGGGTTACCGGGCACAGCTACATCGTGTATGGGCCGCTGTCCTACGGCGCCACGTCGCTCATGTTCGAGGGCGTGCCGACGTACCCGGATGCGGGTCGCTTCTGGCAGATCGTCGAGAAGCACGGCGTGAACCAGTTCTACACTGCACCTACCGCGATCCGCGCCCTCATGAAGTCGGGTGAGGAGTGGCCGGCCAAGTACGATTTGACGAGCTTGCGCGTTCTGGGCACGGTCGGCGAGCCAATCAACCCCGAGGCGTGGCTGTGGTACTGGAAGAACATCGGTCGCGAGGAGATTCCGATCGTCGACACTTGGTGGCAGACCGAGACGGGCGGACACCTAATCACCAACCTTCCGGGTGCGACGCCGATGAAGCCTGGCTCCGCGACGATGCCGTTCTTCGGCGTACAGCCCCAGATCGTTAACGAGGACGGTTCGGAGACGCCGGTTGGTTCCGGTGGGCGCCTGTGCATCACGTTCCCGTGGCCGGGCATGCTTCGCCGCACGTGGGGTGATCCGGAGAACAAGCTGATCAAGGACGTGTACTTCACGACGTTCCCCGGGAAGTACTTCACGGGTGATGGTTGCCGCAAGGACGAGAACGGGTACTACTGGCTCCTCGGTCGCGTGGACGACGTGATCAACGTCTCCGGTCACCGCATGGGCACAGCCGAGGTGGAGAGCGCACTCGTCTCTCACGCTTCGGTCGCCGAGGCGGCAGTCGTTGGATACCCGCATGACATCAAGGGTGAAGGCATCTACGCCTACGTGATTCTCAAGGGTGGATTCGATTCCGATGGCGATCTGCTGAAGCAACTTGTGGGTCATGTCCGCCAGGAGATCGGCCCCATCGCGACGCCAGATGTTATCCACATCGTTCCCGAACTGCCGAAGACACGCTCCGGCAAGATCATGCGTCGCATCCTGCGCAAGATCGCGGCGGGCGAGACAGATATGGACGCATTCGGCGACATCTCGACGTTGGCTGATCCGTCGATCGTCAAGACGATCCTCGAGACTCGTCCTGATCGCTAGGCACGAACGCTTGTAGAGAACCCTCGCGGCCCCGCGGACACCCGGAAGGGAGTTCGCGGGGCCGTGCGGCGCTCTGGGAGAGGTGCCCCGTGGCTTGGCGCACGTGGTAGACTTCTTTCGGCCTGCGCCGTTTTGACTCGAAAGGACATCCCCCAAATGGCTTACAACGACCTATTCCTGCGGGCCTGTCGCAGAGAACCGACTGAGCGCACCCCCATCTGGATGATGCGCCAGGCCGGACGCTACATGGCTGAGTATCGAGCCATACGGCAGGCACATGGGTTCCTCGAGATGTGCAAGACGCCGGAACTTGCGGTAGAGGTGACCCTCCAGCCCGTCGACCTCGTTGGTGTTGACGCCGCGATTCTGTTCGCGGACATCCTTCTGCCGCTCGAAGGTATGGGTCTGGATCTCGAGTTCGCCAAGGGTGAGGGCCCCGTTATCCATAACCCCGTTCGGACTCTGTCGGACGTGAAGGCACTTCGGGTGTCGGATCCGATCGAGCACACCGGCTACGTGATGGATGCGATCCGCATTCTTCGGCAGGAACTCAAGGACAAGGTGCCGCTCATCGGATTCGCGGGCGCACCGTTCACTCTTGCCTCGTACATGATCGAAGGCGGGTCCACGCGTGCATACATCAACTGCAAATCGTTGATGTGGCAGGAGCCCGAAGCGTGGCATGCGCTCATGGAAGTCACGACGGATACGGTGGTCGAGTACCTCAAAGCCCAGATCGAGGCCGGTGCGCAGGCTGTGCAGGTATTCGATTCCTGGGTCGGGTTCCTGTCTCCGAGCGACTACGCCGAGTACGTGTTGCCGCACACGGCGCGGCTCATCGAAGAGGTGAGTGGCCTGGGTGTGCCGGTCATCAACTTCGCGAACAACGCATCGAGCATGCTGGATCTCGTGAAGAGCGCCGGGGGCGACGTCATCGGTTTGGACTGGAGGATCGACATCGCCAAGGCCGCCGAGGCCGTCGGTCCCGAGTTCGCGATTCAAGGCAACCTCGATCCGATGACGCTTTTTGCCCCGGTGGAAGTTATCGAGCGCAAGGCGGCCGAGCTCCTTGAGGCCGTCGGAACGCGCCCGGGTCACATCTTCAATCTCGGGCATGGGATCCACAAGGAGACCGACCCAGATCACGCGCGCGCGCTAGTTCGCGCCGTGCACGAGCATTCTTCACGCATTCGCGGGGCATCCGCTTCATGAACGAGGAGGCAACAGTGCAGGACGCCGTGATACTGCTGGCCTATGGCGGACCGAGCTCGCTCGACGAGGTCGAGCCATTCTTGGTGGAGCTCATGGGGAGGGAACCGTCGCCTGAGGTCGTCGAACGCGTGCATCGCAGGTACCTCACGATCGGAGGGAAGTCGCCGCTTCCTGAGATCGCAGGGTTGATTGCGTCAGCACTCGAAGAGCGTTTGGCTGCGGACGGTTCGAGCATGCCCGTGAGCGTCGGATTCCGCTACACGGAGCCCAGGATTGCCTCTACGCTCGGCTCCCTCTACGAGCAGGGTGTGAGGCGAGTAGCTGCGATCTCCCTGTCGCCGTTCGAATCGGAAACCACGAGCGTCGCATACAAGAACGCCGTCGACGACGCTCTGCTGGAGCTTCCCGGTATGGAAGTCATAGACACGCCGATGATCAACACGTTGCGGGAATTCGAGGTCACCCTTGCCGGGGGCTTCTCCGTCGCCCTGGAGAACATTCTCGAAAGTGCTCGCGACAAGAGCGTGCTGGTGTTCACGGCGCACAGCCTGCCTGTGCCCGACCTCAAGGATCCGGATCCCTATTGCGAAGGGCTCCGCAGTCTCGCGGATCGTGTCGCCTACGGTCTCGGCCTCGGGGTAGGATTCGACTTCAGCAACGACGAGCGTCTGCCCGGGATCAGCGCATACGGGGACCTGGGCGCCGAACGGCCCTGGTTGCTCGCATATCAGTCTGCCGGGCAGCGCCCGTGCGAGTGGCTGGGACCGGATGTCGGAGACGTAGTCGATGCCATTGCGGCTGCGGGACATCCCGGAGTCGTCATTCAGCCGATCGGTTTCGTGACGGATCACATGGAGACCCTGTACGACCTCGACGTTGAGATGGGAGGCAAGGCGTTCGATCTCGGCCTCGAGTTCGCTCGAGGACCGGTTCCCAACGCCACCCCGATGCTCATTGTGGGACTCGCGGGGTTGGTGCGCGATGCGTTTGGCCTCACGGCTGCCGGGCCGGAGGATGACGAGAAAGGAACTCCCGAATCGTGAAACACATAGTCATCATCGGAGGAGGCGTCGCCGGCCTGGGGGCGGCGTTCAAGGTCAAGCGAGCAGCAGACGAGGGTCACGACGTCACGTTCACATTGGTCGAAAAGGATGCGCGGCTCGGGGGCAAGATAGCTACCGAGTACGTGAACGACGAGTGGGACGGCGCCGACGGCGCGCGGTTCGTAGTCGATGGAGGCCCCGACTGCTTTCTTACCGAGAAGCCCGCATGTCACCGCATCGCGAAGCTCACCGACGTCTTTGACGACGAGCTCCCGACGGACGACGCCCGCAAGCGAACACATATCCTCTCCCGTGGCAGGCTGTATGACCTTCCCGACGGCGTGATGATGTTCGCGCCGACCAAGTTCGTGCCCTTTGCGACTACGGGACTGTTCTCCTGGCCGGGCAAGATTCGCATGGGCATGGACCTCTTCATCCCCAAGAAGCGGTGGCCCGAGGGCGAGCGCATGGACGAGACGCTGGAGTCGTTCGTGGAGCGTCGCATGGGCCGCGAGTGCTTGGACCGGCTCGCAGAGCCCCTTGTGGGTGGCGTTCACGCGTCTGATCCGGCTCAGATGTCCCTGGCGGCGACGTTCCCGCGACTGCTTGAGATGGAGCAGAAGTACGGTTCGCTCATGAAGGCATTCATCGCGGCGCGCAAGAAGGTCGAAGAGATGCGGAAGAAGTACCCACCCAAGCCGGGCGAGAAGAAGCGTACTTTCTTCACGTCATTCAACGGTGGAATGCAGGAGCTGACCGATGCGATGGTCGGCGCAGCGGGCATCGAGAACATCAAGTCGGGAGTCACGGCGGAGAGCATCGACAAGCGGGACGGCGGCTGGACCGTGAAGCTGTCCGACGGCTCGACGGTCGATGGCGATGCAGTGATCGTTGCGACCGAGAGCTGGGCCGCGGAACCGCTCACGAGACCGATCGACACCGATATCGCGAACGCGCTATCCGGGATCCCGACGAGTTCTTCGGCGACCGTCTCCGTGGGCTTCCGTGAGAGCGACGTGGGCATCGACATGAACGCCTTCGGCGTACTGTGCCCGCTGAACGAGAAGCGCTCGCTCATGGCCGCCACGTACTCGTCGACAAAATGGCCAGGTCGTGCGCCGGAAGGCAAGGTGCTGATGCGTGGGTTTGTCGGCGGCCCGCACAACCAGGCCATCATGCAGGAGACCGACGAATCGCTCGTCAATATCGTGACGAGCGAGTTGAGGAGCATTCTCGGCGTCAAGGGTGAACCACTATTCGCCCGCGTGTTCCGCTGGCACCAGGGCATGCCCCAGTACACGATCGGACACCTCGACAGAGTCGAACTCATCGAAGAGCGATGCAGCGAGATCCCCGGTCTAGCCCTCGCGGGCGGCTCGTACCGCGGAGTGGGCGTGCCGAACTGTATCGAGAGCGGTGAGAGGGCCGTCTCGAAGGTACTCGGCGACTTCAAGATCGAGATGGCCGAAGATCAGGTCGAGGAGAAGCGCCTCTACTAGTGCGCTAGATGTCTGCTGCTGAGCTGACTATCTCAAGCATTTCGGTGTGCAGCGCGGGGTTGGCGGCGATGATGCCCGTCGACCCCGTGTTCCATTCCTCGCCTTCGATGCCGGTCACGCGAGCACCTGCTTCGCTCAAGATCACGACTCCGGCGGCCATGTCCCAGGGCTTGAGTCCGTATTCCCAGAATCCATCTGCTTGGTTGGCGGCGACGCGCACGCAGTCGAGAGCTGCAGTCCCGTCCCGGCGGATTCCGTGAATCGGCGTGCGAAGGAAGCGCTCGAGCACAACGAGCTGCCGGTCCAACGCACTTCCGCGGTCGTAGGGGAATCCCGTTATCAGCAGGGCGTCGGCGGCTCGCGCTGCGCCGGTGCACTGGATTCGGGCACCCGCAAGTGTCGCGCCCTGGCGGCTCGCGGCACTGGCGAGTTTCGACGAGGGCACGTCGTATACGGCGCCGACCACAGGCTGACCACTCCGAATCAAGGCGACGGAGACGGAGTAGGACGGGTAGCCGTGCAAGAAGGATGTCGTACCGTCCAGGGGGTCGACTACCCAGATCTCGTCGTCATCAAGTGACCCGGGCACGACACCTGCCAGTTCGTAGACCTCGGGTTCTTCTACGACGAACCTGGCATTCGGGATTCTAGCGGCTATGACCTTGACGATAGCCACGCCTGCGTCGATGTCCACGTCGCTCACGTAATCGGTCGGACTGCCTTTGGAGCGCACGTGCGCTATTCGACCCGAACGTGAGGACACGACGGCCGCTCCTGCGGTTGCTGCATCGCGGGCGGCGTCGAGTTCCGTTTGCATGCATGACCCTCCATCGGGAACAGATACCATAGACTCCATCAGTGTAGCCTGACCCGGAGATCACCTAACGAGGGGACATCCATTGTTCAACCAGGGATTCGACGTACCGCTTTCCGAAGAGACGACGTTGCAGCTCGAACGCAGAGCGCTCGACCTGAGAGCCGCGGCGCTCACCGCGACGTCCGTCGCCGGGTCGGGTCATCCTGGCGGTTCGATGTCTTCGGCAGAGATCTTCACGGTGCTGTGCTCATGCGCGCGGATACGCCCGCAGGAGCCGCGGTGGCCCTCACGCGATCGCATCGTGATCAGTCACGGACATACGTCTCCAGGCGCATACTCTGCGCTTGCGCTCGCGGGCTTCTTCGATGTGGGGGACTTCGAGGCTCATTTCCGGCAGGCCGGGAGCCCCTTCGAGGGGCACGTCGAGCGATCCGTACCCGGAATCGAGTGGTCGTCAGGCAATCTGGGGCAGGGCCTCTCGGCTGGCGTCGGCATGGCGCTTGGGGCGCGGCTCAGCGGAGGCGGCTGGCACACGTATGTGGCCATGAGCGATGGCGAGCAGAACAAGGGACAGATTGCCGAAGCGCGTCGGCTGGCGGTGAAGGAGGGTCTGCACGACCTCACGGTGGTCATCGATCTCAACGGGATCCAAATCTCCGGGCATACGCGGGATGTGATGCCGGTGGAGGTCGCGAAGGACTTCGCTGCCGACGGCTGGCGAGTGACCGAGGTTGACGGTCACAACATCCGGGCGCTCCATGCGGCCATCGCCGACGCGGTTTCGAGCAAGACGGAACCGGTCGCGATTATCGCGCACACAGTGATCGGCAAGGGAGTCTCATTCATGGAGGACGACCCACAGTTCCACGGCAGAGGACTTTCCGCCGAGGAGTACGGCGACGCTATGGCGGAACTGGGACTGGAGCCGCGCCTCGAGACGGCCCGAGTGCGGCGGAACGGGACTGCGGCACTGAAGCCGCTTCCGCATGCGACGGAGGTGCTGGCAGTTCTGCCCGGCGCAGCCCGTGAGTACGCGCCCGGCGACAAGAGCGACAACCGCTCCGCCTGGGGCAAGGCGCTCGTGGATCTTGCCGAGGCCAACCCGGGGCTACCGGTGGCGGTGCTCGACTGCGATCTCGCCGTATCGGTGAAGACCGACGCGTTTGCGGCGGCGCACCCAGAGAGCTTCATCCAGTGCGGTGTGGGGGAGCACAACGCTGCCACGGTCGGTGGCGCGCTGTCGACCTGCGGCGTGCTGACGTACTGGGCCGACTTCGGCGTCTTCGGCTGCGATGAAGCGTACAACCAGCAGCGGCTGAACGATATCACTGGAGCGGCGCTGAAGCTGACGCTGACGCACTGTGGTTTGGACGTCGGGGAGGACGGCAAGACGCATCAGTGCCTGGACTACGTTGGAGCGTTCCGCGAAATGCACTGCTGGCG
>JAENZW010000090.1 GCA_016841065.1 Actinomycetota bacterium | reverse complement strand
GGGGCGGCTCTACCAGGAGTCGGTGGTGATCTCTGAGGAAGTGCCCGGTGTTGCCTCACTCGAGGAAGCCTTCGACGCACGCCGGATCGAGAGTCTCACCCTGCATCCGGGACTCATTCGCGAGGAAGCGGTCGGGCTGGTGGAAGTCCTCGGCCTGAAACCGTCGCCCACGCTGGACATCGAGCGCGAACTCGCCGAGCGTCGTATCACGAATGTAACCGTCGCTTTCCTCGCCGAAGACGAGGAGCAGGAAGAGCGCGACCGGCTTCGTGAACAGGACCGCGCGCTCTACAACCGGCTTGTCAGCGTGCTACGGACGATGTCGGCGCAAGTCGTTCAGACACGGCACGCCGATCTCGACAGCGCATCGGGCTTGGTCGGCAACATCATGCGTCGCTTGCTGGACGATTCGGCAGCGGTGCTGGGTCTGGCGACGATCAAGGGACAGAGCGAGACGAACCTGTTCCACTCGATCAACGTAATGATCTACTCACTCACCCTGGGCGTCACACTCGGACTTCCCGAAGAGGGCCTGACGTCGCTGGGACTGTCCGCCCTCATGCACGACGTAGGCAAAGCCGTATTCGACCCGACCGACCCCGTGCAAGCCGATGCGATGCGCGCCTTGCACCCCTCGATCGGCGCGGACATCCTCTCGCGCCTGCCCGACGAAGATAAGGCCCCGATGCTCGTGGCCTACGAACATCACATGCGCGCGGATGGGACGGGCTATCCCGAACATCCAGCGGACTACGTGCCCCACCCGTTCAGCCGGATGGTGGCCATCGCGAACAGGTACGCAAGCCTGTTGGATCCCGCCGGGGGACGCGAGCCGCTGACACCGGATCGTGCCGTGATGCAGATTCTCGGAGAGGGCGGCACGACTCTCGATCCGATGTTCTCCCGGTTGTTTGCAAAGGCAATGGGCGTGTTTCCCGTCGGCTGCCTGGTACGGCTCTCGGATCAGACTGTCGGCGTCGTGTCACGAGCGGGAGACGACGTGCTCAAACCCCTCGTGCGCGTGAACTACGATCCGAAGGGTCTCGAAATCGAAGAGCCCTACGACGTGGATACGGGCTCAGGTGACGTGAGCGTCGTCGAGGTCATCGCTCCCGAAGATCTCAACGTCGCGGTCTCCGACCACCTCTAGGCTAGGTCGAGAGACGGCGTCTAGGCCGGAGGCTGGGGCGCGATCTTGTGCAGCACCAGGGCAATCAAGGCCAGTCGCCTTCCGCGATCCTGACATGCCTCCACGAATTTGCCGATGGTGTCTCGCATCTCGGGCGTCGGCTTGTAGCGAATCAGACCGCCCGCTGACTGCAGAATACGACCGTCGCAGAGAGCGTCTATCTCCGTCTCGAGCTCTTCGACTCTCCGCCCCAACCGTGAAGCGAGACCGTTGGCGTCAAGCACGGCTTCGGGATTGCGGTGAAAGAATACGAGGATGTCCCATGTCAGCAACGACCTGACATGGCGTTCCACAAACTGCATGACGGAGGGGCCCAAGACCCCCTCAAGGTCGTACACGGCACGACTCCCTGGCGATGCGAGAAGCTGTTCTCATGACCATCCCCGGGCCACGGGAAATAGACCTGACTCCACCCTGCAACACCCGAATGCAAGGCAGTGCAAGTTTACAGCAACACCCATACGTGTCCAGGCGCTGGGGACCGAATCGCAGAGCATTGTGTGCCTGGTGTCTATCACGCCTACGTTGTCGATGCAGTCTCCTCGAGAGTACAGATGTTCTGCATCCTTGCAGCGAGAAGGTACATGGCGCCAGCGACGATCATGGGAGCGATCAGCACAGTAGCGTTCACGAGCCACACGCCCTGTTCCCACTCGGCCACGAAGCCCCACACGCCGACGGCTGCGGCCCCCGCAAACAGGAAGAGGCCCCCGAGCGTCTCAAAGAACCACCCTAGAACGAGAGCCGCGGCCGCAATCCCCAGCGGCAGCATCGCGCTACCTACCGATTCCGCGAGTGGCTTGTCGTTGTAGACGAAATCAGCGTTCATCGCGGCTACGGCCCAGAATGCCCCGCCCGAGATCACGAAGAGTCGCGCGATGATTCGTTCGACGTTCATCCGTTCCGTGTTACATGTCCTTGCCAGAAGCTCCATGCCCTCACCCTCTCTCGCGTGGTCCGACCTCGCGCTTTCCCCCAGCTCCGACGGTCTTGTGGATATTGTTCCCTGTCGTGGTCTGGCTACTCCGGCGCCGATCGAACTCCGAAACGTTCAACGAGTCGCAAACCCTGCGGTATCGCTAGCTCATCAAGCACCGAAATCATCGCCTCGACCATAACCGGCGGTCCCGCGGTCGCGAACAGCCGCGTTTCGAAGTCAGGAACGTGTCGCGCAACCAGTTCTGACGTGATGAAGCCCTTCTCGTCGTTCGGATTCGTGAATCCCGATTCGAAAACGTTCACAACCCTCAACCCGTCCATTCGCAGCGACGCAAGTTCTTCGGCAAACGGGGCGCACGCGGGACTCCGATTCCCGTACAGGAGGACTGCGTCGAATCGGGGGTTCGATGCGGCGGCGTCTCGGAGCATGCTGCGCACCGGGGTAATGCCGACGCCGCCGACCAGGAACAAGACCGGTCCGACAGCGTCCGGGAGCACGAATGCTCCCATGGGCCCGCCGATTTGAGCGACATCTCCCGGCTGCAGCCGGGAGAGCGCGGACTTGAACGTGGATCCGCTCAGGCGCGTGGCAATCTCGATGACATCGTCTCCAGGACCGGACGCATGCGAGAAGGGCTTGGCTGCGGGCCCTTCCGGGACATCCAGGCGCAGCATCAGGTACTGGCCGGGAGTGAACTCGTATGACGCGGGGCGCTCGAAGCCGAACACGGCCACGTCCGCACACAGAACGCGCTGATCGACGAGGCGCACCTCGTGGTTCCCAAGTGGCATCGGACACTCCTTCCGCTTCGGGGAAGATACCCTTCAGACGACATGACGTGCGGCGAGCGTCGGAAAGACCACGCTTGCCCCGCACATTGATCTCACAGACCAGGACGGGGAGCCGCAATGGGTGGTCGCATTCTCGCAGCAGGCTTGATGCTCGCGCTTCTGCTGACGCCGCTCGGATGCTCGAGCGGGGCCGGAAGCGGTGGCGGTCCCTCGGGAACCGGCGCCTCCGAGCCGACAGAGCTGGAGCGTGCCCAGATCCGCGAGTACGAGGGGGTCGACCTGTCCTCCTTCACCGACTTCCGGGAAAACTCCATTGCGGGGCCGCAGCAGGTGGACAGGGAGTCGTACCGGCTCACGGTCGGCGGACTCGTCGACACCCCGATCGAACTCACCTATGACGAGGTGCTGGCCGGACGAGAGCAGTACAAGAAGGTCGTCACCCTCAACTGCGTTGAGGGATGGAGCGTCGAAATCCTTTGGGAGGGCGTGCTCGTCTCGGATCTTCTCGACGCGGCCGGGGCCCGACCCGAGGGCAACACTGTCGTCTTCCGCTCGGTCGACGGATACTCGACCTCCCTGCCGCTCAGCTTCATCCGCGATCGCAACATCCTTCTCGCCTACAAGATGAACGGCATCGAGCTTCCCCCGGAGCGAGGCTTCCCCTTCCAGGTCGTTTCGGAGGAGAAGTGGGGCTACAAGTGGGCCAAGTGGGTCGAGGGCATCGAGCTGTCCGATGATCCCGGATACCGGGGCTACTGGGAGAGCCGGGGCTACTCGAACACCGGCGACCTGGGACAGAGCTCGCGCGACTAGGGACGCTCCGTACGAGGCAGGTCGCTACTGGTCTTCTTCGAGTTCGATAAGTTCTGCCGAAGAGGTCACGATGTGACACGTCCAGCACGCCGCCGTGGCGTGGTCCTCTGGTGCCTCCTGGTCGGGGTTCACCCACGGGATCATCACGTGGAATGCGCCCCAGAGCACCAGGAGGAGCACGATGAATCCGACGATGCTGAGCACGGTCCGTTTCACGTTCTCGCCTAGCCGATCACGTACAACGCCACCGCCAGGAAGTGGCACACGCTACCGGCCAGGACGAAGAGATGCCATACGGCATGGAAGTACGGGATTCGTTTGTAGATGTAGAACACGGTCCCGACGGTGTACGCGAGACCTCCGGCCACGAGGAGACTCACGCCGGCCGGATCCAGGTTCGCGATGAGCGGACGGATGGCCGTCACCACGAGCCACCCCATCCCCAGGTAGACCGCAACCGACACCCAGCGCGGGCGGTACGCCCAAGCCGCCTCGGTCGCGATGCCCACTGCCGCAAGCGTCCAGACAATGCCGAACAGCCACCACCCGCCGTCGTTGCGCACCGTCACAAGCGTGAACGGCGTGTACGTCCCCGCGATGAGAAGGTATATGCCGGCGTGATCGACGATCTTGAAGACGTGCTTCGCGGTCGGCCACGGCAGACTGTGGTAGAGGGTAGATGCGGTGTACTCGAGAATCAGCGTACTCCCGTAGACGATCGCCGCGGCAAGCTGCCAACGATCGCCGCTCATCGCCGCCAGCGTCACCAACAGCGTGAGTCCGGCGATGCTCAGCGCCACTCCGACCCCGTGGATCACGCTGTTCGCGATCTCTTCTCCGACGGTGTACGGACGCTTCTCGCGTCCCTTGCCGCGAAGCCTCGCGCCCAGGGCTATGTTCGTGCCGGTATCCGAGTCCATCGTCGCTCGCTTTCAGTCATGTCCCTCGGGAATTATGCCCTCTTCGGCGGAACCCCGCCATCAGAGGCATGCGTCCCGATGCTACATTGTTTCCCGGAACGGGAGAGGCAGATGAGCGAGAGAGTACGCAAGCGCGTCGTGATTGAAGGGCGCGTCCAGGGCGTTTGGTTCCGCGCGAGCACGCGCGATGCAGCGCTCCGGATTGGCGTGGACGGATGGGTCCGCAACAGGCCCGATGGCTCGGTTGAGGCGGCATTCGAGGGGTCGCCGGAAGCGGTCGACACCGCCGTGACGTGGTGCCGAACGGGTCCCGAGCGCGCCCTCGTCGAGCGAATCGAGGTTGCCGAAGAGCCAGCCGAGGGGCTCGTCGGCTTTCGGGTCACAGGCTGACCTCCGGCTCCGCCCGGAGTAGCAGCCGCATGTGGGCGAGCTCCGTGTCATCGGCAACGTGGCTCAGATCGCGGAACGGATCCGCGGGCTCGAAGCCCGACTGTCTGTAGACTCGACGTGCCGCGTCCATCGAACCCGGAACGGTCGATAGCAGGACCTCCTGGTACCCGAGTTCCCGCGCCGTGTCGATCGCGGTGGTAACAAGGAGCTGCGCGACGCCTCGGCCGCGCGCCCACGGACGAACGTAGAGTCGTTTCATCTCGCACGACTCTCCCTCGTGCGGCCGAATACCTATGCAGCCGAGAGGGACGTCCCCGGAAACTGCCACCATGAGGCGCCCTCGCGGCGGAGAGTACGGACCCGGAAGATCCGCGATCTCTTCGGCAAGCCGATAGGAGCACACGATGTCTCCGAGCCACGCTTGATACTCGTTGAACAGCTCGCGAGCTAGCGCAATCAACTCCTCCTGCCCGGGTGAGACTCTGACGACGCGCGCGCGCTCAGGCATCGCTTGCCTCCGCAACAAACGGGGCAGTCGCGTCGGGAGTGTCTTCGTGTCTCATCCCTTTGATGTTCACGATCGCCACGCCCGCCAACGATACCGCGCCGCCCACCAGAGCCAGGTGTGACGGCACCTCTCTGAGCGACGGCCACAGCCACGCGATGAGAATCGCGTTGACGGGCTGGAAGTACAGGAAGGTCGAGAGCACCGTCGCCGGCATTCGCGAGAGCGCGTGCGACCACAGGACGTACGAGACCGCCCCCGGGAACACGCCCAGCAATACGACCGCGATCGTGGACTCTGTCGATGCGCCGGGCATCTGCCGAACAAGACCCGGCAGGAAGACGACCAGCGGCAACGTGCCCGCCCAGATGGCGTACGTCGTGAAGTCGAGCGCCGAGTACCGCCGAAGGGGACGCTTCGACACGACGAAGTACAGCGCCGTGCAGATTGCCGCAATCAGAACGAGCCCGGCCCCACTCTCAAAGCGAAGGCCCTCGCCCTCGCCGAACGCGATCAGCGAGATGCCGCCAAACGACACGAGGATCCCCGTCCAACCCCAGACCGTGAGACGCTCGCGCAGCAACGCGGACGAGAGAAGAGCCGTGAAGATCGGGCTCGAGGAGATCAGCAGGGCCGCCGCCCCGGCCGTCACCGTCTGTTCGCCGAAGTTGAGCGCGACGTGATAGATGGTGATACCCAGCAAGCCTGCCAGGGCGATCGAGGGGACGTCGCGCCTGTCGGGCAGGCGCATGCGCCGCACGAGCGCATAGATGCCGAGGACGGTCGACGCAGTGCCGAATCGAAGCAGGGCTATCTGGCCTGGACCGTACGAGCGAAGCCCGACCCTGATGCCGGCGAACGCGCCCGCCCACAAGAGCAAGGCGACGATTATCGCCGCCCAGGTGCCGCGTTCTCTGCGCCACAGTTCCGAGTCCGTCTTCATCACCTGTTCGCGGTCATCAGACCCGTCATGGGCCTCGCCACAGCGTACGACTCGGCCACTCCCCTCACAAGGCACACGGGCGACTCGTCGGGTAATATCCGAGTGTGGGCGTCGACCATGAAAGGCGCCCGCCACCGACGACCGAAAGAGACCGCATGATCCAAGGCATCTGGCTGGAGCTCGTCGCGCTTGGCGCTCTGGTGTGGCTCGGCTACATGGGCGCCCGGCTGGTGGGCCGCTTCAATCTCCCGTCGGTCACGGGCTTCCTCGTCGTCGGCATCGTACTCGGTCCGTACGGCTTCAAACTGCTGAGTCTGGAATTGCTCCACAAGATCGACTTCGTGAACGCGCTCGCGCTCGGTCTCATCGTGTTCTTGATCGGCGAAGAGCTCACGGGCAAGATGCTGCGCCGGCACCACTGGTCGTTCTGGGTCACTGCGGTGCTCACCATCGCCCTGCCGGCGCTGCTGGTCAGCTGGGCAGTCGGAGCGTTCCGCCCGGACGAGCCGCGACTCGCGTGGGTCCTCGCGGCGATCGCCGTTTCCGGCGCCCCTGCAACCATCATGAGCGTTCTTGCCGAAACGAAGGCCAGCGGGCGCTCGTGTGACATGCTGCTCGGAACCACGGCCTTCGCAGACATCGCCACAGTCGTGCTGTACTCGACGGTCGGGCCGATGCTCCTGCTGCTCGACGGCGACATGGCCTCCGTGGCAAACGCCGGTCTCGGAGAGGCGCGGCTCATTCTAGGCGGCATAGCGCTCGGCGTCGTGTTCGGCTGGGTCCTGGCCGCCCTTCTCAGGCGAGCCGCGGATCTCGGCGAGCTGCTCTCGCTCGGCCTCACGCACGTCCTGCTCGTCGTCGCCGCCGCACAGATCCTCGGAGCCTCCCCGCTGCTCGCGCCGCTAGTCATGGGGATCACCGTAGCAGTGATTGAGGAGCGTCGGAACCAGAGCGGCAGGTGCTTCAACGCGTTGCGAACGGTCGAGTACCCCGTCTACATCATCTTCTTCACACTCGCCGGGGCGGAGCTCGACCTGCCCATCGTGCTAAAGGGCGGCGGGCTGATGCTCGCCTACATCGCCGCGCGCTCGGCCGGCAAGTTCGCGGCTGGCTTCGCGGGCTCCCTCTTCGGCGGACTCACGATGCGGCAGGGCATGTGGTTCGGCCTGGGCTCACTCCCGCAGGCCGGTGTGGCCGTCGGCCTGGCGCTCTCTGCTTCGGCAGACTACCCGGAGATCGGTGGCACAATCACGGCCGTAGTCCTCGCCTCGATCGTGTTCTTCGAGGCGGTCGGCCCGGTCGCCGCAAAGAGGGCGATGGTCGAGTTGGACTGCGGGCCGCCGACGTGCGAGATCG
>JAENZW010000089.1 GCA_016841065.1 Actinomycetota bacterium | reverse complement strand
GCCCTGAGGCCTGGCGTCCAGTAGCGCACGGCCCGCTGAAGCAAGCGCTCCGGGGACCGGTACCGCCACCTCGAGCTGCTCGCCTCGCAGGCCCTTGAGGATGTAGTCCATGACAGAAGGTTTGCTCGCGCCCCGCGCGTCTGTCTCACCGCCGTCGACCACCGACGCGCTTCCATCCGTCGGGCCGCCTCCATCCGAAGGGGCGATGCCCTCGACGCGGGCCGAGAAGACCTGTGACTCTCCGAGGCCATCGGGATTCGCGAGCGAGGCCCTGTTGAAGGCCGACTCAGTCTCCACCGACGGCACACCTTCACGCAGCGTGACCCGCTCGTAGATGACCTCACCGGTGGCGACCCCGCCGGCGATCTTCGCTCCCCAGTGACCCGATACGTCGTAGACCGCGACGTCTCCCTCGCGCTCCCTGATTGCCGAAGAGACCGCGTCTTCCAGATCGGTCGCTGTCCGAATCGCGAGCGTCGCAGAGCCGCTGAAAGTACCGCCGGCGGCTGCCCCTCCTTCGAGCGGAGTACCCGTCAGCGCGAGAGTGATGGCCGATTCCTGCGACGTGACGCCCTCATCGGTCGCCACACCCACTAGGTCCGCGAACGCAATCTGTCCCGAGAAGCTCCCCGATTCCAGGGCAAGTGATGCCGAGGACTCGAGGACCGTCTGGCGCGACTCCCCTGCCTCTCCCGAGAAGAGCGTCTGCGCTGCCCAGATGTGCTCGTAGGACCCGACTTCGTCAGCCTGCACGGAAACCGGCGCCGCGAGCGCGACGACCAGTACCACGAGGAGCGCTGCGCGCCTCGCCCTACCCATCGCTGGCCTCGCCGCGAAGGTGGACGAACTCGGCGGCGCGCTTGAGAGCAGCCGCGTCACCCTGGCTGACGGCTTCTCGCGCAGACTTGCCGTCCCAACGGAGCTCCAGCAACGCCTGACTTCCGCCGAAGACCTGCACCACATAGCGATCTGCGTTCGGATACGCTCCAGCGAGCGCCGACGCGCCCGCCTGCCAGGCGATCTCGACGTCAGCAGGCGACCCCACGCCCGGCACCTCGATCCGAGCCAACGCGACACCGTCCTCGTCACCGGCTATCGCACGTTCGAACCCGGCGAGCCGCATGGAGCGGAGAACCTGTTCGGCAGGCAGAGAGGGGGCCAGGGGATCCTGGATCGCCGGCCGGAAGGGAACCCAAGACGGAACCGGGCCACCGCCACGCACGTAGAGGTAGAAGCCGAGGGAGAACGCGACCAGCGCGATACCGACAACCACCGCCGCGACGATGAATGCATATCCGGGAACCCGCCGCGTCACGCCTTGGACCTCTTCGCGCGCTTCGACTTCTCCGGGGCCACGGTAGCACCACGACCTTGGAGAACGGGCTTGAGGAACCTCCCAGTGTGCGACTTCTTGCAGGCCACGATCTGCTCGGGAGTCCCCGTCGCGACGATCTCGCCACCCTTGTCCCCACCCTCGGGACCCAGATCGATGATGTGGTCGGCGCTCTTGATGACATCCAGGTTGTGCTCGATCACGAGAACCGTGTTCCCTCCGTCGACCAGGCGCTGGAGGACGTGCAGGAGCTGTCTCACGTCATCGAAGTGCAATCCCGTGGTTGGCTCGTCCAGCATGTAGAATGTGCGCCCAGTCGATCGCTTCTGCAACTCGCTGGCGAGCTTCACCCGCTGAGCCTCACCGCCGGAGAGAGTCGTTGCGGGCTGGCCCATCCGAATGTAGCCAAGCCCCACCTCGTAGAGCGTCTGAAGCTTGCGCTTGATCGGAGGGATGTTCTCGAAGAAGTGCAGTGCCTCTTCCACGGTCATATCGAGTACGTCGGAAACGCTCTTTCCGCGATAGGTGACCTGCAGCGTTTCGCGATTGTACCGGGCGCCCTTGCAGATCTCACATGGAACGTACACGTCCGGAAGGAAGTGCATCTCTATCTTGATCTGGCCGTCGCCCTTGCACGCCTCGCATCGTCCGCCCCTCACATTGAAGGAGAACCTCCCGGGGGCGTAGCCACGGGCTCTGGCCTCGGGCGTCGAAGAGAATAGGGACCTGACGTCGTCCCACACGCCCGTGTACGTGGCGGGGTTCGAGCGCGGCGTGCGGCCGATCGGCGACTGGTCGATGTCGATGACCTTGTCGATCAGGCCGAGACCTTCGATGCGGTCGTGCTTGCCGGTCCGGCGCCTCGCCCGGTAGACCGCGTTGCTCAGAGCCGGAGCAAGCGTATCCTCCACGAGCGAACTCTTGCCCGACCCGGACACGCCGGTCACGAGCGTCAGGGCACCGAGCGGTATCTCCACATCGATGTTCTTCAAGTTGTGCTCTGACGCACCGACCAGCCGAAGAACACCTCGGTCCGGCACCCGTCGTTTCTCAGGCATGGGAATCGACCGCTGCCCGGAGAGGTAGAGACCCGTGAGCGAATCCTCGCACGCGATGATGTCGTCTGGCGTGCCGGTGCAGACGACCTCGCCCCCGTGCTCGCCCGCCCCGGGGCCCATGTCCACGACGAAGTCGGCGGCGCGAATCGTCTCCTCGTCGTGTTCGACCACGATGACGGTGTTTCCGAGATCCCGCAGGCGTTCCATCGTTGCGACCAGGCGGGCGTTGTCGCGCTGGTGCAGACCGATCGAGGGCTCATCGAGAATGTAGAGCACGCCCATGAGACCCGAACCGATCTGAGTCGCGAGCCTGATGCGCTGCGCCTCACCACCCGAAAGCGTGGCAGTGCCGCGCTCGAGGGTCAGGTAGTCGAGCCCGACGTCAACAAGGAAGCGCAAGCGCTCGACTATCTCCTTGATCACCCGCCGCGCGATCTGCTCTTCACGTTCAGTGAGCTCCACCCCCTCGAAGAACGCCAGGGAATCGCGTGCGGACACATCCGTAACGTCGTGGATGTTCTTGCCACCGAAGGTGACCGCCAGAATCTCGGGCTTGAGGCGCGCGCCCCCGCAGGACTTGCATGGGATGACGCTCATGTACTCCTCAAGCTTCTCCCTGCTCTGCTCTGATTCGGTCTCCTCATACCGGCGCATCACGGACCTCAGCGCACCTTCGTAGCGCGAGTACCAGTGTGTCTCGCGACCATCACGGGTCACGTAGTCGACGCGGACTCGCGTATCACCCATGCCGTCGAGGAGCGCTTTGCGCACGTCCTTGGGCAGCTCGGCCCAGGGGGTGTCCATGTCCGACTCAAGGTGCTTCACGGCACCGCTGACCAGCGCGGGGTAGTAGTTCTGCGTGCCGGAGAAGAAGGGCTTGATGGCGCCCTCGGCAATGGAAAGCGACTTGTCCGGCACGATGAGGTCGGGATCCGCCTCCAACCGCGCGCCCAGACCCGAGCAGGCCGGGCACGCACCGTACGGGCTGTTGAACGAGAAGTCCCTGGGAGCCAGATCGTCCATCGAGACACCATGTACCGGGCACGCGAGCGCCTGGGAGAACGACAGTTCGTCACTGCCGGTCACGTCGACGGTGACAGTGCCCGCCGCCATGCGCAGGGCCGTCTCGACACTGTCGGTCAAACGAGTCCGCAAGGTGTCCTTCATGACGAGTCTATCGACGACCACATCGATATCGTGCTTGTACTTCTTGTCGAGCTTGATGTCCTCGTCCAGGGTGCGCATCTCCTTGTCGACACGCACGCGAGCAAACCCTTCGCGCTTGAGGTCGTCGAACAGCTTCCCGTACTCACCTTTTCTGCCCTTCACAACAGGCGCAAGCACCTGGAACTTGGTTCCCTGACCGATCTCCATGATGCTATCTACGATCTGGTCGGACGTCTGACGCTCGATCGGTCGCCCGCAAATCGGACAATGCGGGATACCCACGCGCGCGAACAGAAGCCGGAGGTAGTCGTAAATCTCGGTAACGGTCCCCACGGTCGATCGAGGGTTCTTGCTCGTGGTCTTCTGATCGATGGAGACGGCTGGCGACAGCCCCTCGATGTGGTCGACGTCCGGCTTGCTCATCTGGCCGAGGAACTGTCGGGCATACGCAGAGAGCGATTCGACGTAGCGCCGCTGCCCTTCGGCATAGATCGTGTCGAACGCCAGAGAGGACTTGCCCGATCCCGACAGGCCGGTGATGACCACCAGCTTGTCACGGGGTATGTCGAGGTTGAAGCCCTTGAGGTTATGCTCGCGAGCGCCTCTAACTGAGATGTACTCCAGAGACACGGGTCGATATCTCCTTGTCAGTCCCGGTTGTGTTTCGGCCGAAACTCCATTCTACGCTGCCGGTGAAGCGAACGCACGTTCGTATACAGAAGGTTACCGCCAGACTCACAAGCTGCCAGTAATGCGTGGTAATCTACTGCCCAAGGTAGGGGGCGTCGTTCGCGGGCGCCATCGGCACGAATGGGTGGGTACCGGCATGTCCCGTCGCGCGGGCTGCGCGTTCGCTCTCACAATCCTTGTGTTCCTAGGAGCGTGTGGCCTCGCCGCAATGCGGCCGAGAGGCGACACGCCCGTGCCGCGACTGAACGGACGCTCGCTGGACCAGGCCGAGAACCTCCTCGGCATCCGCGGGCTGCGCCTGGGTAAGGTGGGCTACGACGTCGACGCGAACCCGCCCCACGGCGTCGTTATCGCGCAGGATCCGCAGCCCGAGCGGAACACGGTCGCCGGCGGCAAAGTGGACATCGTCATAGCCGGCCCCGAACTGGTTCGGGTCCCCCGGGTCGTTCGTGCCGAAGAAGCGGACGCGACCGATGCGCTCAGAGACGCCCGCGTCCGTCGGGGCAAGGTCACGCGCGTCCACAACGACTACATCCCCGCTGGCGTCATCATCTCCCAGGAGCCACTCGGAGGAACGAGGGTTGCCCGGGACACCAAGATAGAGCTGGTGGTCTCGCTCGGGCCGGACTCTGCGCGAATGCCGGGGGTCATCGGGCGCTGGGCCGACGATGCCAGCGCCTTCATCTACAGACTCGGACTCAAGGCGAAGATCGTACACGAGAACGATCCCCACATGGAGGGACTTGTCGTCTCCCAATCGCCTGCACCCGGCGTAGACGTCCCGCTCGGGGACAAGGTCACCATCACGGTCTCCGATGGCCCGAAAATGGTGCGGATGCCTAAGGTGATAGGTCTGTCGGCCGAAGACGCGTCTCGTCGATTGCACGACGCCGGGCTCTTGCCGCGCCAGACGCCGGGACGCGGGCTGGCCCCCCAGGACATGCCTGCGGGCACTGTCTTTCTACAGCAGCCCGAACCGCAAGTGTCGATTCCTGTAGGTGCAGTCGTCACCTTCTCTGTCTACGTCGGGCAGTAGCCTGATGAATCACCCGTAGGTCGACAGGCCTCCAACTCCGCAACTCTCCGTACACGCGCCGGAAACGTGGTCGAAACACGCGTCCCGTAACCTCACCGCAACGTGACTGACACGCCGCTACAACATTCGTCGCGGCGTCGGAAGCAAGGGAGTGGGGCGTATGCCGGCGATAGACTTCGGAGATACCGCGTTCATCTTGATGTCCGCGGCCCTTGTATTGTTCATGACTCCCGGACTCGCGCTCTTCTACGGGGGTCTCGTCCGCTCGAAGAACGTGCTGTCCACGACGATGCACAGCTTCTTCGCGATGGGGATCATCTCGGTGATCTGGGCTGTGGTCGGGTACACGATCGCGTTCGGCGGATCCGACGGTCCTCTCGGAGCGTTCATCGGGAGCTTCGAGCATGTCGGACTTGCGGGAGTCGTCGGCGACGTGACTGGAACCATCCCGACGCCTGTCTTCGCGATGTTCCAGGGTATGTTCGCGATCATCACCGCAGCTCTGATCACCGGTGCCTTCGCTGAACGCATCAAGTTCTCCGCCTACGCGATCTTCATCGCGCTGTGGAGCATCCTCGTCTACTCGCCCCTCGCCCACTGGGTCTGGGGCGGCGGTTGGCTTATGCAGCGCGGCGCCCTCGACTTTGCGGGCGGCACCGTCGTGCATATCGCCTCCGCTGCAGCGGCGTTGGCTGGTGCAGTGGTCGTAGGCAAGCGCAAAGGGTACGGGACCGCGAACTTCCAGCCGCACAACCTGCCGATGACCGTCCTCGGCGCCGGTATCCTGTGGTTCGGCTGGTTCGGCTTCAATGCGGGGTCCGCCCTAGCGGCGAACGAACTCGCCGGTACCGCGTTCATGGCTACGCACCTATCCGCATCCGCAGCAATGCTGTCCTGGCTAGCACTCGAGAAGTATCAGCACGGCAAGGCGACCACACTCGGAGCCGCCTCTGGAGCGGTGGCCGGCCTCGTCGGCATCACGCCAGCGGCCGGGTTCGTCGGACCGATGGCCGCAATCGCAATCGGCCTGGTGACCGGCGCGCTGTGCTTCTTCGGCATAAGTCTCAAGAACCGCTTCGGATTCGACGACTCGCTCGATGTCGTCGGAATCCACGGCGTCGGCGGCACGGTCGGAGCGCTGCTCACCGGCGTCTTCGCGACGGTCGCCGTCAACGAGGCTGGCGCCAACGGACTGCTGGCCGGGAACGCGTCGCTCATGCTCGAACAGCTCATCGGCGTCGTGGCGACAATCGCCTTCTCCTTTGTGATCTCCTTCGGCTTGTTCAAGGCGATCGACGTGGTCATCGGTCTGCGTCCCGAGGAGGCTGAAGAGGAAATCGGTCTCGATCAGTCAGAGCACGCCGAGACCGGCTACGTTCTCTAGGCGCGCGACTGCGGTGGCCGCACGCGCCACCGCAGTCGCCAGTTCATCTTCAACGACGAGGGAGTAGGGAGACATGAAGAAGATAGAAGCCATCATCAAGCCGCACCGGCTCGAAGACGTGAAGGACGCGCTCAACAAGCTCGGCGTGGCGGGTTTGACCGCCTATGAGGTCAAGGGATACGGCCGCCAGAAGGGTCACACGGAGGTGTACCGCGGCGCCGAGTACACCGTCGACTTCCGGCCGAAGGTGAAGATCGAGGTCGTCGTCGACGACGACCTTGCCAAGCAGGTCGAGGACGCGATCATCGAGACCGCACGCACGGGCAAGATCGGTGACGGCAAGATCTTCACGTACGACTGCGAGGCCGCTGTGAGGATCCGCACCGGAGAGCGCGGCCCCGAGGCGCTGTAGCCGCATCCGCCGAACCTCTTGCGCGGGATACATCCGCAACAACCCCGCAAGGTGCCCGCAACACGTTCGTCGCAGCTTCAACCACTCTTCACGCGCTCGACACGCACCGGAAACATCCGTCCGAGAACCTCTGACCTGAGGGGCGCTATGCGCGTAGCGCCCGCCGACAGGAAGTCGAAGGAGGCATCGGATGGACATCAAGATCGCCCTAGACACCGTCTGGGTGTTGATCGCGGGAATGCTCGTGTTCTTCATGAACCTCGGGTTCGGTCTGGTTGAGTCCGGATTCGCCCGTGCGAAGAACACAGTGAACATCATCTCGAAGAACTTCGTGGTGTTCGCCGTCGCGACGATCGCATTCCTCGTAATCGGATGGGGCCTTATGTACGGCGACGGCAATCCGTTCATCGGGCTCAAGGGGCTGTTCTTCATCGGCGGTGCCGACAACAGCCCGGCGACGGGTGATGCGTACCAGGGCGTCTACTCGGCGCTGAGCTGGACGGGCGTCCCGTTGCTCGCGAAGTTCTTCTTCCAGCTGGTATTCGCCGGGACCGCCGCCACTATCGTTTCCGGCGCGGTCGCGGAGCGCATCAAGTACGTTTCCTTCATCATCTTCTCGTTCGTTATCGTTGGCTTCATCTACCCGATCATCGGGCACTGGATCTGGGGCGGAGGCTGGCTTGCCGAACTGGGCTTCTGGGACTTCGCCGGCTCGACCGTCGTCCACTCTGTGGGCGCCTGGGCCGCACTTGCCGGCGTTCTCGTCCTCGGACCGCGCATCGGCAAGTACGGCAAGGACGGTAGCGTCCGGGCGATTCCTGGTCACAACATGACATCCGCCATGACCGGTTGCCTGATCCTGTGGTTCGGCTGGTTCGGCTTCAACCCTGGTAGCACGATGGCCGCCGATCCCGGTGCCATCT
>JAENZW010000088.1:6876-8054 GCA_016841065.1 Actinomycetota bacterium | reverse complement strand
GGCCGAAGTGGTTGCAGGGCTCGAGGGTGACGTACGCCGTGGCGCCCGCTGCACGGGGACCCGCTTCCGCAAGCGCTATCGCCTCGGCGTGAGGTTCGCCTGCCCACTTGTGGAAGCCTTCGCCGACGATCTCGTCGTCCTGCGCGATGACGCAGCCGACAATCGGGTTCGGCGATGTGGTACCGCGACCCATCTCGGCAAGTTCGTAGGCGCGCCGAAGGAGACGGTCGGGAATCAATGATGCGACGTCGGTGAACAGACGCACGCGAGACACAACCTTCCTTCTCCCATCCGGACTGTGACCGTCGGCTCCGGAATCTCACCGGATCGGCCCCTCTCGGGGTTCGCGGGCTTTCACCGCCGGTGGGGAGTTTCACCCCGCCCTGAAGAAAGTGCAGGTAGAAGTGTAGCACAGAGTGCGTCCGGGGTGAGTACCCCGACTCGCCAGCCCTACATCGCGGCCGAAGCGGCAGCGCGGATGTCGTTCATCGCTTGGACGGGATCTTCGGCACAGAAGACCGCGCTACCGGCGACCAGAACCCTGGCACCTGCAGCCGCGACGAGGGGCGCGGTTCGGGCATCGATTCCGCCGTCGACTTCGATGAGCGGCGAGACACCCTGTTCGGCAGAGAGCGATGCGACCTCACGTACCCGGTCGATGGAGCCTTCAATGAAAGACTGACCGCCGAAGCCTGGGTTCACGCTCATGATCAGGACGAGGTCGACGATCGACAGAACGTCCTCGATAGCCGAGACGGGCGTCCCGGGATTGAGCGAGACACCGGCTTTCGCACCGTGTGCACGAATGGACTGCAGAACTCGGTGCAGGTGATCGCAGGCTTCCGCGTGGACGGTCACGAGATCGGCACCGGCCTCGAGATACCACTGAACCGTCCAGTCGGCGTTGTCGATCATAAGATGCACGTCGAGCGGTATGGTCGCGATACGTTTCAGCGCTTTGACGACCGGAGGGCCGATGGTCATGTTCGGCACGAAATGGCCATCCATGACGTCGACGTGGATGAAGTCGGCCCCGCCTTCTTGCACCTCGCGAACGGCGTCCCCAAGCGCCGTGAAGTCAGCGGAGAGGATCGAGGGTGCCATGAGGATGCGGTCGTCCATTGGGGTCCCTTCGGTAGCGCGAGAGGCTATTCGATCAATCCCATGCCGTGGAACTC
>JAENZW010000088.1:0-6650 GCA_016841065.1 Actinomycetota bacterium | reverse complement strand
CGGCTGTGCTTGGACGTGCAAGTCGCGATCAGGTCGCCGACTCCGGCAAGGCCCATGTAGGTCATCGGGTCAGCCCCGAGCTTGGCTCCCAGGCGCGCCATCTCCGCCAGACCGCGAGTCATGAGCGTCGCCTTCGTGTTGTCGCCGTATCCGAGCCCGTCGGACATGCCCGCGGCCACCGCGATCACGTTCTTTGATGCTGCGCACAACTCCACGCCGATCACATCGGGGTTCGTGTACACCCGGAAGGACGGCGCCATGAATATCTCCTGGAACAGCAGACCGACGCTCTCCTCGTGAGCGGCGACGACCGTTGCCGAAGGAATCCCCTTGCTCACCTCTTCGGCATGGTTCGGACCCGAAAGGCCTGCGAGGCGCTCGCGCCCGCCGAGGACGTCCTCGAGGACCTCGGTCATCAGCATCAACGTGCCGGTCTCGACGCCCTTCGAGAGAACGACGACCGGGGTTGTCTCCGATAGGTACGGGCGCATGGACTCAGCTGTCGCCCGCACGCCCACGCTGGGCGTGACCATCACAACCGCGTTCACGTCGTCGAGGACCTGCTCGAAATCGTTGGACGGCAGCACACAGTCAGGGAGCACGATGTCTTTGAGATACAGCGGGTTGTGGCGCGTCTCGATGATCCCCTCGACGATCTCCGGCTCGCGTGCCCACAGGCGAACGTCGATGCCCTTGCCGCCCAGGAGCCACGAGACCGCCGTGCCCCACGAGCCGGCGCCAATCACAGCTACACGCATGATCTAGGGTGCCCCTTCCCCATCCTCAGCAGTCCTTCCCGCAAGACTCATCTTAGCTTCTTCTCCCTTGAAGATGCGTCGGATGTTGCTCTGGTGTCTCCAGAGCACGAAGGAAGCGGCTATCACGGACATCGTCACGATCGCGGGACGGTCCCCGTAGAGCAGCCAGGCGAGGATCGGGAACTCGATCGCGATGATGATGGATGCAAGCGAGACGATCCGCGTCGTGAACACGATCAGGAGAAACGTAGCGAAGAGGATCGGCCATGCCAGCGGGGTGATGACGAGGAGCGCGCCGGCGGCCGGGGCGACGCCCTTGCCGCCGCGGAGATGGATGTAGGGAGAGTACGAGTGGCCGACGACCGCCGCGATCGCAGCAACAATCAACACCCAGTCCTTCGCGTCGGCGCTGAGTCCCGACAGATTCACGACGGTGGCGACCCCTGCCGCTGCCGCGCCTTTCGCGACATCGAGGAAGAACACTATGAGCCCGGCCTTCCAGCCAAGCACCCGCCACACGTTGGTGGCGCCGAGGTTCCCGGAGCCGTGCTCGCGTAGATCGGTCTTGTATCCGTACTTGCCGACGATGAGGGCGAACGGCACCGCGCCGATCAAGAACGCGACGATGAGTGAGATCGATATCGCGACAGCAATATGCACGTACCGGTCAGCCCTTCGGCTTGAACTTCAACAGTATCGGTGTGCCCGTGAATTCGAACGCATCGCGCATCCGATTCTCCACATAACGCCGGAAGCTGTCATCGACGAGTCTCGGGTGATTGGCGAAGAACGTGAATCCGGGTGGCTCGCTGCGAGTCTGAGTGACGTAGTGGAGCCTCAGCACGCGATTCCCCTTGTTGATGGTGTGACCGAACTCGCGCATCTCGGTGAGGACCTTGTTCAGGGCGCTCGTCGATAGCTGTCGGGTGAAGCTCTCATAGACCGCCTCGATGGCCCCGAAGATCCGGTGGACCTTCGCGCCGGTGAGCGCGCTGATGCGCAAGACCGGCGCATATCCCACGAACCCGAGGCGATCCTCCAGCTGATACTCGATCTCGTCGCGCTCATCCTCGTCGTCGACGAGATCCCACTTGTTCAGTAGCACGATGAACGCACAGCCGCGTTCCTTGGCGAACCGTGCGATACGCTGATCGCCGTCGGTGATGCCGATCGTCGAATCGACGACCAGCAAGGCCACGTCCGCCTGGTCGATTGCCCGCATGGCACGGACGAAGCCGTAGTACTCGATATCCTCGTCGATCTGCGACTTGCGCCTGATGCCGGCGGTATCGATGAAGCGGTACGTGGCGTCTTCGCGCTCCACCAGTATGTCGAACGAGTCGCGGGTAGTCCCCGCCACATCGCTCACGATAGCTCTCTCGACCCCGGCGAGCTTGTTCAGGAGTGAGGACTTGCCTGCATTCGGCCTGCCGATGATCGCCACGTTGATGGCCTGCACCTCTGGGGTCTCGACCTCATCGGGAAGCATCGTGATGACATCGTCGAGTATGTCTCCGGTGTTGTGACCATGAAGCGCCGAGACAGCACGCGGCTCGCCGAGGCCCAGCGACCAGAACTCGTGGACGCCGTCCTCTTTGCCCGGCGTGTCCATCTTGTTGACGAGGACCATCACTGGCTTGCCCGAGCGCTTGAGAAGGCGTGCCACCTCTTCGTCTTCGGTCGTAGAGCCCGATTGGGCGTCCACGAGCAGCAGGATGACGTCGGCCTCGTCAGCGGCGACGAGAGCCTGGGACTTGATGGATTGGGCGAACGGGTCTTCCTTGGCCGTTTCGATGCCACCGGTATCGATGAGCATGAAGTCGCGGCCGTTCCAGTCCGCACGGTGATACGAGCGATCGCGCGTGACGCCTCTTGTCTCATGGACAATAGCTTCCGCGGTCTGAGCGATTCGATTGACCAGTGTCGACTTGCCTACGTTGGGCCGACCGACGACCGCCACGATGGGAAGCGGCATGAGCACACCCCTTACGATGATTGACGCGTTCCGTTATCTACCCGCGGAGCGCATCGACCAAGCCCGCAGCGTCTGAGGATACCACGCGAACGCGGGCACCCGTGCGTTCCTCGACAGTCGAGAGAGCCAGGTCATCGAGAGTGACGCCGTCGGCATTGAAGATCACGTCCGGCAACACATACGTCCCGGGATGGTCATCGTGCTCGATAGCTGCCACGATGTCGTGCCCTGTGAGCAGTCCCGTCACGCTCACGTTCCCGCCGAAGAATGCGTTGGGGACCACGAGCAAGCGCGCGCGTCCTGCGGCATCGCAGGCATTCAGCGCTCCCGCCATGGTGGTCGCAGCCATCATGCTGGTGACGAGGGTGACCGACTCTTCTTCGGCAGGAAGGGCGAGGAGCGCGGACTGGATCTCTGTCTTGAGTGCGGTGACCTCGTCGACGAAGGCGCGCGCGATCCCGATGCCGTTCTCGTACTGCGGGAAGTCGTCGTAGTGCTCGGTCGGCGGAAACGGCGCGCGTGCGTTGAGGTAGAACTCGTCCGCGAGGTGAACCCATGTTGCCCCGTCGCGCTCGCGCATCGCGTCCTGCCAGGGCTTCACTTGCGCGATCACTCTGAGAGCCGCCGTTGGGTCCTGGAAGCTCGCGTCGAAGCTCTCCTGGAAGCGCGTGTATCCGAGCGGCACGATGCCGACAGACAGGACACCCTCCCGCTCTGCAAGCCACGTTAGAGTCCGGTCCAGGACATCGCTGTCGTTGACTCCGGGCAGGAGAACGATCTGGACGTGCAGTTCGATGCCGGACTCGAGCAGTTCGTCGAAGCGCGCAAGCGCGACGTCGTCCCGGGCGCACACGAGCTGTGAGCGGACGTCGGGATCCACGGCGTGTAGGGACACGTAGAGCGGAGTGAGTGCCATCTCCGCGATCCGCTCGACGTCGCCGGGCGACAGGTTCGTGAGCGTGATGAAGTTGCCCTGTAGGAACGACAGCCGGTAGTCGTCGTCACGCACGTAGAGCGCGGGGCGGAGCCCGGAAGGTAGCTGAGCGACGAAGCAGAACGTGCAGCGGTTGGCGCACGTACGCACCGTGTCGAAGACCGCGTCTGCGAACTCGAAACCCCAGGTCTCGGACGGTTCGCGGACGAGTGATACAGTACGTGCCGCTCCGGTGGGATCGAGAACCTCAACGGTGACGTCCTCCTCAGACGCAAGCCACATCCAGTCGATGAGGTCCGACAGCTGTTCGCCGTCAACAGTGACGACTCGCTCCCCTGGCCGAAGACCAGCGCGATCAGCGGCGCCGCTTTCATCGACGCTTGCGACGAGTCCGCCGCGGCTCGCACCCACCCGTCTAACCCATCGCTTCGATTGCGGCGATGACGTTCTGCATCTGGATGCCCGGAGTGGACGCGCCGGCGGTCACGCCGACGGACGAGGCGCCCTCGAACCACGACGGGTCCAGTTCCCCCGTCGTCTCCACGTGATAGGTCCGTTTGTTCACGCCGCCGCAGATCTCCGCCAGACGGTTGGTGTTGCCCGAGTTGTGTCCGCCCACGACGACCATGACATCGACCGTGCGCGCGAGTTCTTCGGCAGACAACTGACGCTTCGCCGTCGCGGAGCAGATCGTGTTGCAGACGCGCAGCTCATTGACGCGCGGGAGGAGCGCCGAGACGACCTCCTCGAGCCGCGCGAGGGACTGGGTCGTCTGGACGACTACCCCAACCCTGCGTCCCGGGATCTGTTCGGGCAGGTCGGAAGCCGATTGGACGATCAGTGCGCCACCGCCGGCGTGAGCCTGGATGCCCTCTACTTCGGGATGGTCCTCTTCGCCCACGATGATCACGGAGTACTCCTGCTCGTGCAGCTCGCGCGCACACGTATGCGCGGCCGTGACGAACGGGCACGTGGCGTCCACTACGTCGAGGCCCTTGTCTTCGGCTGCCGAGATGATTGCCGGGTCGACACCGTGCGAACGGATGATCAGGGTCCCGTCGTCGACCTCATCGAGCGAGCCGGCGACCTCTATACCCAGCTCCCGGAGTTCCGCAACCGCCTGCGGATTGTGGATCAGCGGACCAAGTGTGCGAACCGAGGCATCCGCCTCGGCGGATTCCCGCGCCAGGCGTAGAGCGCGCTCGACGCCGTAGCAGACGCCCGCGTGGCGTGCGACTTCCACCCGCATCTCGCTCACATCTCCTTCGCGCGATCGATCTCTTCGGTGATTCGCCGCATGACGTCCGCCGTCATCGCTTCCTGACGGTCCTTTCGGTCCAGGTGCTCGTAGGCCTCCGGACACACAGGCGCACCAAAGGATATGGTAACCCGCGGGAAGTGCACCAGGCGCGTACCTTTCGGCCTGATGCGGTCGGTGCCGACGATGCCGACCGGGATGATGGATGCGCCGGAACGCATGGAGACGAACGCGACGCCCCCGTGCGCCTGGCCGAGACCCTCGTCCTGATTGCGGGTTCCCTCCGGAAACATGCCCACGAGTTCTCCCGCGGCCAGGAAGTCGGTTGCCATTCGGATGGCTTGACGATCGGCCGCTCCACGACGCACTGGAAAGGCTCCCACGCGGTCGACCGCCCAGGCCATCACCTTGGAGTCCCAAATCTCCGACTTGCCCATGAACCTCGGCCGCCGGGGTGCAAAGCACCACAGGAACACCGGGTCGGCATACGAGGAGTGATTTCCGGCAAGAATGGCTCCGTGGGTGTCGGGTATGTTCTCCAGGCCCTGGACTCGAATCCGCCACATGAGGCGCGACGCCGGGCCGACGGTAATCTCCAGGAACCGCGCGAAAGGCCATGTGTATCCAGGATCTCCCGGGCGCCTCATGCGGAGCCGCCCGTCTTGCCGTGCCCTTCGACGAGAGCCGCCACCGCATCCACGACCTCGTCGACCGAGAGCCCCGTCGTGTCGATCACGGTAGCGTCATCGGCCTCAACGAGCGGGGCGGTCTCCCGTGTGGTGTCGGCGGTGTCCCTCGCGACCATGCCGGCGTGCACGTGCGAGGCGTCCACGATCTCGCCGCGGGCCTCGAGTTCCTCGTGACGTCGTCGCGAACGCTCTTCGGCAGAAGCAGTGAGGAACACCTTCACCTCGGCGTTTGGGAATACCACGGTGCCCGTGTCACGCCCTTCGACCACGAGCGAGCCGGCCTCACCGATCGAGCGCTGCACCGCGACCATGGCCACGCGCACGCGCGGAAGACGTGCCACCGTGCTGACGGCGGCGTCGATCTCGGGCGTGCGGATGGCGGTCGTGATGTCTTCGCGTCGAGGAGCACGGTCGTGGGTGTCGGGGAGTCACCCGCGTGGACGAAGTCGATGGTGATGGCCTCGGCAACTTCACCTACTGCGGACTCGTCGTCGAGCTCGACGCCACGTCGAGTCGCCGCAAGGGCCACCGCACGATACATCGCGCCGGTATCGAGGTAATGCATGGCGAGTCGCCGGGCGACCGCTCGAGCGACGGTAGACTTGCCCGACCCGGCCGGTCCGTCGATGGCTACGATCATTGAAGAGTCCCCAGGTTCGTGAGGAATCCCGGATACGATACCGCAACCGCGCCGAATCCATCGATGGTCACGGGACCGGACGCGACCAGGGACGCTATCGTCCACGCCATCGCGAGCCGGTGATCCCCGAGCGAATCCAGCGTCGCGCTGCCGAAGACGGGACCGCCGTCAGAACCAACACCGTCGACCTCGAGCACGTCGTCCTCGATCGGCGCATCGACACCAAGCGCCGCGAGCGCTTCGTGGATCGCGATCAGGCGGTCCGACTCTTTCACCTTGAGCTCGCCGACGCCCTCGAAGCGAGTGGTGCCTGTCGCCGCAGCTGCGGCCACCGCGAGAATCGGAACTTCGTCGATCAGCGACGGGACCTCTTCGGCATTCACGGTGGTCGCATGC
>JAENZW010000087.1 GCA_016841065.1 Actinomycetota bacterium | reverse complement strand
GATCGTGGTCCTCGAGGCGCAGGGTCGTGAGGTCACGGGCTGGGCTGTGGGCGAGGTGGCGTGCCATCTCGGCGGCACCAAGTTGGACGCGCGCAGGCACCACGGGAGCATCGACGACGCCGACGCCGTCCTCGTGCTCGCGTGCGGCGCAGGCGTGCAGACGGTTGCGGATGCGGTCAGCAAGCCGGTGTTCCCCGGGCTCGAATCGGTCTTTCTCGGCAACGTGATTCGTCACGGAGTCTTCGAGGAGCGCTGCCAGATGTGCGGCGACTGCGTGTTGGACAAGACAGCAGGCATCTGTCCCGTGACGACATGTCCGAAAGGCCTGCTCAACGGGCCGTGCGGCGGCATGTGGAACGGCATGTGCGAGGTTCTGTCGGACAGGGAGTGTACGCACGTTCGCATCCAACGCCGCCTTGCCGAACAGGGTCGCAGCCGTTCAGGAGTACTCGCGCCGAAGGACTTCAGCAAGCATCTCAAGCCGGGCTCGGTGAACCTCCGGGCCAAGGCCGGGAAGTCCTCGAAGGATGCGGCCCATGAGTAGGCTGCGCGACGCCCTCGAACGCGGAGAGTTCGTCATCACCGGCGAGGTGGCGCCGCCGGTTGGAACTGACATGGATGCGATGCAGCGCTCGGTCGAGACCATCGGCCCCTCGTGTCACGCCCTCAACGTGACCGACAACCAGGGCGCGACGCTCCACCTATCCTCGCTGGCGGCATCGCGGGTCGTGCTCGACATGGGTTTCGAACCGATCTTCCAGCAGACATGCCGGGACCGGAATCGTCTTGCGCTCCAGTCAGACTTGCTGGCGGCCTGGACGCTCGGCCTTGAGAACGTTCTCGTCGTGACAGGTGACGACCCACGCACGGGCGACCATCCGCACGCCAAAGGGGTGTTCGACCTCGACTCCACGCAGCTTCTGGCTATCGCGACCGGCATGAACGAGGGTCGCGACATGATGGACCGGGATCTCGCCGGGGGGACGGGCTTCTACATCGGCGCCGCAGCGTTTCCCGAGGCCGAGCCGTGGGACGTCCAACTCGCTCGCTCCGTTCGCAAGGTCGAAGCCGGCGCGAGGTTCTTCCAGACGCAGGCGATCTTCGACATGGAGAAGTTCGCGCGCGCGGTCGAGGACCTCCGGCCGACGGGAGTGAAGATCATCGCGGGCATCCTGCTTCTCAGGAGCCCGCGGGTCATCGACTTCATCAACAACCGGCTCGCGGGGCTCATGGTTCCCGAGCCGATCGCCGACAGGATCAGGTCTGCCGAAGACCCGCTCGAAGAGTCGATCTGCCTCGCGATCGAGCAGGCCCGCGCGCTCCGCAATATCGCGGACGGCATCCACATCATGTCGCTCGGTGTTGACGCGGCCGTGTCGCGAATCGTCAGCGAAGCGGGCATCGCCTGACCTGCTGTTTCATCTCGTTTCACATTCATCCCCTCATGACTACCGCTCGTCCCTGACTCTGGCGGGCGCTGTCGCGCGCTCGTACCGTTGTGTTGGTGACGCGCGTTGTCCCCGTCAGAGTCCGCGGGAACCGCGGCCGGGTGGACGGGAGTCTTTCATGGGGTCGGAGTACGCCGAGCGCAACTCGGCAGGTCAGTCAGCGACCGGGCGAGCCGCGACGACACCGTCGTCGGGTCTACTGCCTGACCAAGATGCTCGGATCCGCGCTGCGAAGTTCGGAGCGCTTTCGGACCTGTTCCGGCTGGAGCCCCAAAGACTCGACGCATCGATTAGGATTCTCATGCACCCGTGCCCGGGAGTCGCACAGTGCCCGGTGACGGAGCCCGCGATCGCCGAGGCTGGCCGAATGGCGCTCGAATGGGTGCGTGACGTCGGCGACACTGTGTCCCTGACCGAGCTGCAAGACGCGCTCTTCGGCGAATGCTTGGAAGACAGGCCGGAGTTCCGACTGCCGGCGCGGGCGGAGCTCTATCTGTCAGACGGCACCGGTGATATCGAACGACAAGTCGAAGAGGAGTACGCCTCGCTCGGCTTCGAACCACCGCTTGAAGACAGCTACGCGTCTCATATCGTCAACGAGCTCGCCTTCATGTCGTATCTGCTGGGCAAGAGCGCACTTGGAGATGTGGCGGCGGAGAATGCAGCCAGGGACTTCCTGTTGACGCACGTTCTGTCATGGGCGGTCATCTTCTCGGCTGCGACTTGCGAGCGAGCGGAACATCCGGTCACGCGGCTCGCAGGTCTCATGCTCGAGCAGCTCCTGTTCTGCCAGGCCGAGCAGTTTCGTCCGCTGAGATCGAGGATTCCCGGGCCGAAGATCGGTGTGTAGAAGATCCTGGGTCGCTCGCCGGGCGCTCTTGACGCGATTCCCGTGTACAATCTGCAAAGGATAGTTCACGTCTTCACATGCCTGTGTCCGACAGGGGATCGGAGCAGTCCTCGCTGTGCACATGAACGACGGCGACAACCAGCAAGCTCCAAAGCGAGAGACGCGCAACGGACTCTCCAACCGGTGGCTCGTTGCCGCCGTCGTCGCGAGCCTGATTGGCGCTGCACTGATACTCATTGTGTTCATCGGTCTGCAGCGCTTGCCCTTCCTCGGCGAGACAGGTGATGCAATCTCCGGCGTGGGCGCTTCATCGGATGCCCTCGTCTTCGCCATCGCCCGCACTCCGGGGGGTCCAGACGAGTGGTCGAACTGGGCACGCGTGGTCAAGTACGTCTCCGAGACCGTGCACCGACCTGTGACGATTCGATACCTCACAAAAGAGGACGAGGCCAGCACTGTCATCGAACAGGAGCACGTAGACGTAGCATTCGTCTGCTCGCACCACTACCTGCATCTGAGCGAGAAAGGTGTTGTGGAAGGTCTGTGCGTGCCTGTGATCGATGGGAGCCCTACCTGCACGTATATGGTGCTCGTCGCCGAAGACGACCCGGCGACGTGTCTGGAGGATCTCCGCGGTTCCGCAATCGCGGCTTCTGACAAGAGTTCTCTGGGGGGATACTCGTATCTCCGATACATCTGCGACGAACACAAGTTGAACGACGCGGAGTTCTTCGGTGAAGTCCGGCTCGGGGACACGCAGGAACACAACCTGCGTGATCTGAGCGCGGGTGAGGTGCGTGCGGCAGCCGTCAACAGCGCTCAGGCGGTCAGCTGGGACCTCACGGGCTACAAGGCGATCGAGCAGTCTCCCCCGGTTGGATGCCCGCCGGTGGTCGTGTCGAGCGAGCTAGACCCGGCGATCCGCGACGCTGTAGCTGCGGCCTTCCTCGCGTTTGAGCCGGGCGTCGGCGTTGCCGAGGATAGCCACATTGACGGCTTCATCCCGTTCGATGCCACGCTCTACGACTATGCCCAGGAGATCAGGGATGCCTGCGGACATCACACGAAGTAGCAGGGACAAAGCGGATGCACCCGCGGAGGACGAGAGCTCCGGACCCGGAAATGTGGCTGAGCCGCGCACGTACACATGGCGTTCTCTGAGCGTCCGCTACGTCGGCCTGATTCTGCTGGTCGTCACCGGAACGGGGATGCTGCTTGGCGCCGGAGAGACGCTCGTGTCGGTCAGGCAGGCGGCCCGGGAGCGCGAGAGAAGCCTCCGATATGCTGCCTCGGTGATAGCTGCATCGACGATCCCGACCATCGCGGATGAGGAGCGCGAGGCAATCTCGGGGCGCCTCACATCACTTCTCGAGGCCGCCCAGGTTCACGACATTGAGTGCATCGCCGTCTTTGACGCGCAGGGAAACCTGATTGCCGAGACCGACGAAGGATGTACGTGCGGAGAGACCTCGGCGAGTTCCGGCATGATAGACGTATTCACGAAACCCCAAGTCATCGAAGTACCGGTGGAAGTCGATGGGCTGACGGTAGGCTCCGTAGAGGTTCAGTTCCGGCCGGTTGGACTTGAGGAGGCCGTGTACAGCCCCCTGCGAATCACCGTACTGGTGCTCGTACTGACGATGATCATTGCATCACTTTGGGGTGGCTGGATGGTGTTGCGGACGGTCGTCGAACCGATTGGCGTCCTGCGCGACGCGGCATCTCGTATTGCGGACGGCGAACGCGACGTGCGCCTCGTGCATGAGCGTCGTGACGAGATCGGCGAGCTCGCTTCGGCGCTCGATCAGATGACAGGTCAGCTGCAGCGCCAGGAGAGGGAACTGCGGGAATCGTACTCCTCGCTCGAGGAGGCGTTCGACGAGAAGGCCGACCTTGCTTTGAGGCTCAGGCGCACGATGGGGATGAAGTCAGACTTCGTCGCAACGGCCTCGCACGAGATTCGAAGCCCGCTGGCGGTCATCCAGCTGTACGCCGAGATGCTTGAGGACAACGAGTACGGCGACATCGACCCCGAGCTCGCCGAGACTATCGATTCCATCGTGTTGGCCGTCTCACGCCTGAGCGCGATCGTTCAGAATCTCCTGGACGTCGCGCTCCTCGAACGGGGTCTGATGTCGCTTGAGTATGCGGACACCGCACTGCGCGACGTCGTCGAGCAAGCGGTGGTCGACGCAGCCGCACTGGCGGCACGCAACTCGATCACGGTGGAGATCGCGGGGGAAGTCCCCGACATATACATGCGTGCGGATCAGATACGGTTGCGGCAGGCTGTAGACAATCTGTTGTCGAACGCGGTCAAGTACTCTCCCCCGGGTGGCCGAGTCGACGTCGGTGTGCGCTCGGACGCTGCGAGCGTGTTCATCGACGTTGCCGACAGCGGCAGCGGAATTCCACCCGAGCGCGCGGACGTGCTGTTCGAACTCTTCGGCAGGGCTGATACTGGCGACAACGCGACAGTGCCGGGGCTCGGGCTCGGGCTGCCTATCGCGGACAGGATTGTGCGGGCGCACGGGGGTAGTATCGTATTCGAGTCGAAGCCTGACGGGGGTGGAACCGTGTTCACAATCCAGATTCCGCGAGAGGGAGCCGATGTGGCAAGGGCCCCGTCTTCGGTTGAGATCGTGCAAGAGTGACCCGACCTGGCGGCAACCGCTCGTCTCGCACGGCGGACTGGGATAGGATTTGTGCATGAGCGATGGAGGACATAGCGGGCCGTTGCATATCGTGCCGAAGGGCACCATCTTGCTGGTCGATGACAGCACCGAGCTGGTGCGTGGTCTCACCAAGCTGCTGGAGAATGACGGCTTCAAGGTCGTGAGTCTTCCGAGCGGCGCTACTGTCGCGGAGACGGTGGCGATGCACGAGCCGGATCTGGTCGTCCTGGATGTGATGATGCCGGTCGTGGACGGGTGGGAAGCGCTCAGGCGGATTCGCGAGAACCCGGCCTACGAGCGTTTGCCGATCATGATGCTGACCGCGAAGGGGACCGAGGACGCAAAGGTCAAGGGGTTCACGCTCGGCGCGGACGACTACCTCGCGAAGCCCTTCAGCGTCCGGGAGTTCCGTTGCCGCGTAGAGGCGCTGCTCCGGCGAACCAGGTCGACCGAAGACACGGATCGCGATCGGCTGCCGGTCGTTGCCGAATCTGGCACCCAGTTCGTGGAGGTCAACGCAATCGTCTACATCGAAGGCGTGAGGAACTACACGTACTTGCACACCTTCGACACGCGCTTCCTCGGCAGGATGTCTCTCGGCGCGATCGAGGCGAAGGAACTGCCCGACTTCATGCGCGTCCATCGGTCCTTCATCGTTAGACTCAGCGCCGTGAAGGGCTACCATTGGGCCTCCAAGTCGTCGTTCAAGCTGGTTCTCAACAACTCGCAGGGAACGACGATCCCGGTGAGCCGGAAACTCGTCACGGAAGTGAAGCGACGCATCGGCTGATAGCGTCAACGCCGACGGCGTGGGGAACATATCGACCTGCAAACCAACCACTCGAGACAAGGAGCGCGCATGCGCATCACGGTTCTTGGCGGCGGTCCCGGCGGCTATGCAGCCGCTTTCGAAGCGGCACGGCTCGGTGCCGAGGTAACGCTCGTCGAGAAGGAGCGCCTCGGCGGCACGTGTCTCAACTGGGGCTGTATCCCGACGAAGACGATACTCCGCTCCGCGCGCATCGTCGCCGACACGCGACAGGCCGAGGAGTTCGGGCTGCAAGCGACTGTCGCGAGCGTGGACGTGGATCGCCTGCGTGCACGCAAGGAGTCCGTTGTCGACGAGCTAGTGTCGCAGGTTGAGTCGACAGCGAAGCGCCTCAAGGTCCGGGTCGTTCACGGTGCCGGGTACCTCGCCGGTCCGAAGACGGTCGACGTGTACTGCCACGACGGTAGCGAAGAGAAGATCGAGTCCGACGCGATCATCCTTGCCACCGGTTCGGTGGTCTTCAAGCTCCCGAACATCGACCATTCGCTGGAGGGTGTTTGGACGAGCGACGATGCCGTCGCGATTCCCGAGATCCCGAAGAACATCGTCATCATCGGCGGCGGCGTGATCGGTCTGGAGTTCGCCTGCGCATACGCGGCCTTCGGCAGCCGGGTCACGGTGGTAGAACTCGTGGAGCAAGTACTCCCCGGCAACGACAAGCGCGTGGTCAAGCTCGTGCAGGCGAAGCTCGAGGAGCTTGGCGTCCAGTTCTTCCTCGGCGACGCGGTCGAGACCGTCGAGCGCGTGGACGACCGGATGGTCGCGACACTGCACAGCGGCACCGTGCTCGAGAGCGACATCGTGATGAGCGCCGTCGGCCGCAAGCCCAACTCCGAGGGACTCGGATTCTCCGAGGCCGGCATCGAGATGGACCGCGCCGCCGTGAAGGTGGACGCGTTCTTCCGCACCAACGTCGGCGGTGTCTACGCGATCGGCGATCTCATCGGTGGCATGATTCCCGCGCATGTCGCCGAAGACGAAGGCATCGCCGGTGCGCGCAACGCCGTGGCCGAGATTCGCGGCGAAGAGCCGGCGATGACCGTCCGCTACGACTGCGTTCCCGCGTGCGTATACACATTCCCTGAGGTCGGCGTCGTCGGCACCTCGCGCGACAGCGCCAAGGAACGCGGCATCGATGCGGTCCAGGCCGTCGCGAAGTTCGCGGCGAACGGCAAGGCCCTCGGCGAAGGGGAGAGCGACGGATTCGTGCAGATTGTCGCCGAGAAGGGGACCGGCCGCATCCTCGGCTGCCAGATCGTCGGGCCTCATGCCGTCGAGATCATCCATGAGGTCGCCATCGCGATGCACCACCGGATGACCGTGGCCGAGATCGCGCATGCGGTCCACGCGCATCCGACCGTCAGCGAGGTCATCAAGTTCGCAGCTCAGGACGCGGCGGCCAAGTGCGGGGTTTAGCACTCTGAGTGCCGCGGACTATCAACACGGTGCTGCAGGTTCGTCCGAGCGTCTCCCTGAATGGTTGCGTCGGCCCATTGCGACGCCCGGAAGGGCGCACGCGGTCGAGGGCCTGCTAGGCGAACTTCGGCTCAACACGGTGTGCCAGAGCGCGAAGTGCCCGAATCGTGGCGAGTGCTTCTCGTCAGGAACGGCGACCTTCCTCATCATGGGCGACGCGTGTACGCGCGGCTGTCGCTTCTGCGCGGTCGAAACCCGGACGCCCGGACCGCTCGACCCGGACGAGCCGCGGAGGGTGGCCGAAGCCGCAGCCCGTCTGGGACTGACGCACGTCGTCGTGACCACGGTGACCCGCGACGATATCGCCGACGGGGGTGCCGCGCATTTCGTCGCGGTGGTAGAGGCCTTAAGGGATGCCGCGCCCGACGCGACGGTCGAGGTGCTCACGAGTGACTTCGCAGGGAGCTTTCAGAGCGTGGACGCTGTCGCCGCCGCACAGCCAGACGTCTACAACCACAACCTCGAGACCGTGCCGCGGCTCTACGAGAGCGTCCGCCCGGGCGCCGACTACGAGCGCTCGCTCGCGGTCCTTGCGCGTGTGCGTGAAACACAACCTGATCTGCCGACGAAGTCCGGTCTCATGCTCGGCCTCGGCGAGACTGCCGAAGAGGTGCTCGCCGTCATGCGAGACCTCCGTTCGAACGATGTCGTGCTGCTCACGCTGGGACAGTATCTTCGGCCCAGCCCCGCGCACCTGCCGGTGGAGAGGTTCGTCGAGCCGCGAGAGTTCGCGCATCTCGCGCGCGAAGCGAAGCGAATGGGATTTGCCGCAGTGGCGAG
>JAENZW010000086.1 GCA_016841065.1 Actinomycetota bacterium | reverse complement strand
GTGGCGGTGATGCGTGTACGAGACGAGCGTGCGCCGGACCAGTACGTCGATTGCGAGACCGATTGCCGTGGCCATCGCTGTGACGCCGATCGCCTCGCCGTACGTTGCAGCGAAGTGACTGAACACGAAGCCCGCTCCTCTCTTCGGCAGTCCGTTGCCACGAATCGTAGCATCAGCCCGCGGTCGAAGCCCGCCGAAGATGCAGCTAATCGACGCCGAGCAGTTCGGCCAGCAGCGCGAGGTAGTGGCCGAGGAGCCGCGTCACGAGGAAGTTCTCGCGCACGTGCTCGCGACCGCGCGTGGCGAGTTCGCGGGCGAGCGACTCGTTCGTGAGGATCTCGACGATGCGGTCCGCGCAACCGGCGACATCGGTCGGGTCCACGAGGAAGCCGGTCTCGCCGTCGATCACCTGCAGAGGGATGCCTCCCACAGCCGATGCGACCACGGGCGTGCCCTTCCACATTGCCTCAGAAACCGTGAGGCCGAAGCCTTCGCGCAGCGACTTCTGAAGCACGACTGAAGACACCCGCTGTAGCGCGTTGATCTCGATGTCGGTCGCGCCGATCATCAAGATCACGTCTCCGCGGTCGATGAGCGCGCCGGCCTTGCGCCGGACCTTCTCAAAGATGCCGAAGCCCTCGGGGTCGTCGGTCGCCATGTTCCCGGCGAGGACGAGCCGGCAGTCCACCTTCTCGCGGACGTGCTTGAAGACCTCGACCACGCCGAGCGGGTCCTTCCACTTGTCGAAGCGGGATACCTGGGTGATCAACGGCTTGTCGAGCGGAATGCGATGGCGCTTGAGGTACTTCGCGATCGTGCGCTCCGGCAGTTCGATGTTCTTCTGGCTCAGCGGGTCGATTGCGGGGTTGACGATGCGCTGCTCGATCGGCAGTTCGGGGCGCAGGTAGCGCTCGTGGCTCACGATCATGAGGTCGTAGCGCAGGATGTATCCCTGCAGGAACTCCCAGAGCTTCGGATCGGGGTCGGACAGATCGATGTGGCACCGCCAGATCCACGGTTGACGCTTCTTGTAGAACTTGATGATTGGGAGCGGCTGCGGGTCGTGGATGATGATCGCGTCGTGATGGCGGATGTGGGTGTACTGAGAGAACGCCTCGTTGACCTGTATGTATAGGCGCTTTTTCTGTTCGGACAGGTCGATGGGCTCACTCTGGAGGCCGTTGTGGAAGGCCTTCGTCACATTGAAAAAGTCCGGGCCGCCCACGAGCACGCGCCAGCCTGCGTCCACGCCCGCGTCGTTCATGAGCGGGATCAGCGCGTAGAGCATCTCGGCGACACCGCCGCCCTGCGCTGTCGAGTTCACGTGCACGACATGGCGGTCGTAGAGCCTCGACGCCCGCTTGTGCAGGTCGGCGAGTATCTCGTCCGGCACTATTCCGCGATAGTCCTCGAGCCTCTTCACGCTCGTGTCACCTCCGCTAGTCGTTCGAGCAGTTCGCGTATCTCCATGTGATCGCTCACGGAGTAGCGCGCCGAAGTGGGGCCGCTACCCACCTTTATCGTCCACGCATCATCGGGCGCGGCCTCGAAGACGTCCTCATCCGTCCTGTCGTCGCCGATAGCCAACATGAAGTCGATACCCTCCCAGCCCATCCAGCGATGCGCGGCGCGGCCCTTGTCGACGTTGGCGGCTTTCACCTCGATGACCTTGTTGCCGTCCATCATGGCCAGACCCAGCTCGGTCACGGTCGAGGAGAGCGCTTCGCGCAGCTCGGAGGCGCGTGCCCGCCCGAGTGCGGATTCGACCTGACGGTAGTGCCACACGAGCGAGAAGTCCTTCTCCTCGACGAAAGAGCCGGGGGTGCGGTCCACGTACATCTCGAGAACCGGGGCCACGCGCGGCTTCCAACCGTCCTCCATGGGCTCGATGGTCACCCACTCCCGACTTCGGCCACGGATCCACACGCCATGCTCGGCGACGAGGTCTACCGGCAGGTCGCCGAGCCACTCCTCGAGCGTCGAGCGGTCCCGGCCCGAGATCACGACCACCTCGTTGCGGCCGTCGCTGGCCAGATCGCCGAGCAACGCGCGGAGCTCAGCCGACGGCTTCGCCAGCTCGGGCTTCGGCGCGAATGGTGTCAGCGTCCCGTCGTAGTCGAGCAGCAGCAGCCGCCGACCGGCCTTCCCGTAGGCCGAGACGAGCTGGTCGCGGTGCCAGTCGTCGAGCCGATGTTCGGCTCCCCTGAGCTGGGCCAACTTGCTCTTCTCAAGAGTGCCGAGGAAGTCTTCGGCCCACTTCTGTACGGTGTATCGCTTGAGCCGTCGTTGCATGACGCCGTTGCGCCGATGCTGTTCGTCCTCGGGCATCGTGAGTGCCTCCGAGATGCCGGCGACCATTGCGTCGCTGTCGTAGGGGTTGACGAGGACCGCCTCACCCAGTTCCCGGGCAGCGCCAGCCATCTCCGAGAGCACGAGCACGCCGGTGCCGTCAGTGCACGCCGCGACGTATTCCTTTGCGATGAGGTTCATGCCGTCGCGAAGCGGAGTGACCAGCGCGACATCAGCGCTCGCGTACATCGCGCACAGTGTCTCGAACGGGAGCGAGCGGTACAGGTACTGGACCGGCATCCACTCCATCGTGCCGTACGCGCCGTTGATGTGGCCGACGAGTCCGTCCACTTCTGCCTTGAGCTTGCGGTACTGCTCGACGCGCGTTCGCGACGGCACTGCGACGCAGATCATCTTGACCCGGTCGCGCCACTTGGGGTGCTCCTCGAGGAACGCCTCGAACGCGCGAAGCCGCTCCGGAATGCCCTTCGTGTAGTCGAGCCGGTCGATCGACAGGATCACCTTGCGGCCTGCGCCGCGCGTTTCGATGCGCTCCGATTCGCGGTTCGCCTTCACGGAGCAGGCGCCTTCGGCGTAGCGCTCGTAGTCGATACCCATGGGGAAGGCGTCCACTCGCACAAGGCGTCCTTCGTACGAGATGTGTCCCCGCTGCTCCTCCGGCCCGAGCAGGTGATGAACGGCCTCGTCGAAGTAGCGCGCGTAGTCGTACGTGTGGAACCCGATCAGATCCGAGCCGAGCAGACCCTCGAGCAGTTCGCGTCTCCACGGGAGCGCGCGATACACCTCGAACGTCGGCCACGGGATGTGCAAGAAGAAACCGATGGTGGCGTCTGGCAGCTTCTCTCGGAGCATGCCGGGCAGCAGCATGAGCTGGTAGTCGTTGATCCAGATGATGTCTCCGGGGCGGGCGACCTCGAGCACCGCGTCGCAGTACTTGCGGTTGACCCGCTCGTAGGCGCGCCACATCGAGGAGTCGAACTCCGCATAGCGCGTGAAGTAGTGGAACAGCGGCCACAACGTGCGGTTCGAGAAGCCGTGGTAGAAGCCCCGCACGTCGTCAGCGGACAGGAACACCGGCACGCACGAGTGTTCTTCGGCAAGCCGGGCGGTGATGCGCTGCTTCTCGTCGGAATCGAGTCGCGAGACGGGTACTTCGGCCCAACCGACCCAGACGCTCTCGTGGGTCTCATGGAATGAGCCGAGGCCTGTGGCGACGCCGCCGACACTGCGCTTGAATGCCAGCTCGCCCTTGCGTTTCTCGACCGTGACGGGCAGCCGATTAGACACTATTACCAGTCGCTGCATGGTTTCGGGGAGCTGATCGCGTACGCGCCGTCCGGAATGCCTTCCTGGCGCCCCCTCGGACGGCCGTGCCTTTCTACCATAGCATTCCCCGGCGGAGTCCCCTGGAGACGGGTGAGCTGTTTGACCCTGCGAGCGGCGCACGCTAGACTACCCTTCGCCTTGCGCACTTCGCGTCCCGCGCAGGTAAAGCGGGCCGTTAGCTCAGTTGGTAGAGCAGGGGACTTTTAATCCCAAGGTCATAGGTTCGATCCCTATACGGCCCACCATTGCGAATATGCCCCCATCGTCTAGAGGCCAAGGACTCCGCCCTTTCAAGGCGGCAACAGGGATTCGAATTCCCTTGGGGGCACCAGAATCTATGTAGACCTCTCTGTGTATACAGGGGGGTCTATCTGCGAGTCCAGGTGACTCGTTGTCCATGAGGGCGAAGACAGGGATGGCCCGCCGCCCACGAGCGCGGGAGGCGGGCCATCGATACTCTGATTCGGAAGGAAGTCGGCGGGAACGCTAGCCGAGCCACCTCAGCGCATACTGGATGCGTCGCCAGTCAGAAGCAGGGTCCCATTCGGGCTTGAGCGTCTCCGCGTCGTCACTGAATAGGATCGTTCCGCCTTCGGACACACTGACGGAATCGATACACCAGCCGGCGTTCCCGGCGAAAGCGGTGTTCATGTACCGGAAGCGAAGCTTCACGCTTTGGCCGGCATAGGCAGACAGGTCGTAGCGCGATGGCAGCCAGGCGCCCGCGATCCCGGACAAGGTCGATAGCTGCGAGCCGCCCACATCGCCGCTCAGCGTGGTCCACGTCGAGCCGCCGTCTGTCGACGCCTCGACGTATCCGAAGTCGCCGGTCCCCAGCGAGTAGTTCGTCATGAACTCGAGCACGGGCAAGCCGGCCGGCAACTGAATCGCGTCGAGAGTCAGCGTCCGCTCGACAGGGCTGTATCCACTTGAATCACCCATCAGCGAGGACCACATTTGCGTGCCCTGATACGCGTTGAACGGGTTGTACGCCGGATTGCCGAGCACCTGGCCGTAGTAGGCGTAGGTGTTCGGGTAGACGTGACACCGGTCGTAGCAGTACTGCGTGTAGACGGCGCTCGACCATTCGCCGTCGGGGGTCTGCGGGCTACGCAGGTAGTTGCCGTAGTGGTGCGCCCGACCGCCGGAGGTGGGCGACGCCGAGTAGTCGGTCGCCGGCGTGTTCACCTTCAAGTAGACCTCTGTGACTCCGATGCTCGCCGTGTCCGACACCGTTTGTCGCACTCCGAAAGCTCTCAAGCCGTTCGGGCTGTCGGGATCGTTGAGATCCTCTACGGTCCACGCCACCCCGGTCTTGGGGTTCGTGGCGAACGTATGAGTGTACTGAGTGTAGGCGGTCGCGCTCGGATTGGTGGCTGCGGCGGTACTCACGTATGTCGTGCCGCCCACATTCATCACGACGGTGATCCGAGAGGTTGTCGTCGACACGCCGAGCTTCATCGCACGGAACAGCACTTGGACGTTCGTGATGGTCGTGGTGTTGGGGTTGAGCCACCAGAAGCCGCGGCCGAACATGGCCTCTGCATTGACCGAGGCGAACTGCAGATACGAACTCGAACCATCGTTCGTGAGCTGAGTGCTGTAGTTGTCGGCACCGCTCCCGCCCACGCGAGTGATCATGCCGCTCGATGAGTGGTCGACGCCGGGCCTGCTCAGCGTACCGCTGGATGTCGCCGGAGCATACCAGCCGGTACCGTGGCACGTCAGGCACTCATTCGCCCCGGCGGGGGCCGGTCCCTGGCTGTGGCAGACGGGACACCCGCCGCCATCCGTGGCGCTGTGGAGTTGTGGAAGGCTGCTCAGATCGTGGCAGATCGTCTGACCGTTCGCGGGGGTGGGAGAACAACCGAACGGATACGACTTCCACGACATCGCGGTCCGAACGCTGAAGTTCGATGTGTAGTCCCGCGCGAGCGCATCGCTGCCGACATGACTGCTTGCCACAGTCGCGTGCTCCGCGTCTGGATGGCATGCGCCGCATGTCTTGTCCCATGGCGAGATGGCCTCGACCCGAACTGGATGACAGCCAGCGCACTCGACCGGCGTCTCCAGCACGTCGTGCAGTGGCTTGAGCTCGGCCGGATGACAGCCGCCAACGCAGGTCTCAGCGCTCAGGTGCTTGGCGACATCGTAGCCATGCGTTTCAGTCCGTTCGGGATGGCAGCCCAGGCAGCTTCTGTCCCCGCCTGCGATCGCGGCCACTACCAGATCATCGGCCGACTCGTGACAGCTTCCGCACGACCCTGAGTGTATGGTCGTGAGATTCGTCTCGGAGTTGTGGCAGCTGTCCTGGCATTCGGGGGTCAGCTCAACGTCATGCATCGCGGCGTGATTCACCGTATGACATGCCGAACACGCAGCGTCCCCGGCGGTGATGCCTGCCGTGACACGCACATCGACACTCGCGTGGCACAGATCGCACTGAGTCTCATACATCGAGCCGGCCGGTACGTACGAGTGCCGGGCAAGAAGCGATTCGTTGTGGCAGCCGTCGCACGAGCCGGCGTGAGTGGCCCCCACGCTCGCTGCGGAGTGTCGGACGATTTCGGGGCGTTTCAGCGAGTGACAGCCCGTGCACGGCGAGGCGACAGCCACACTGGTGCCCGAGCCGCCGGTGTGCCAGCCGTCCCAGTGACAGTCCTCGCAGTACTCGGTGCTCTCCATGTGGTCGTTCACATTGCCCGGATGACACAGCCCACAGTCGGTTGTGGAGGGCGTCGGGTGCGCGCTCTTCATCGGTGCATGACAGTCGCCGCAATCCGACAGCACACTCATGGCCGGCGCTGCGACCACCGTGAAGCTGAGCGCCGAAGTCGTGCTCTGCAATGCGCGCACGTTGCCGGCCGCGTCGGTCACAGACGCAGTGACGTAGTAGGTGCCCGGCAGCAATTCGCCTGATGGCGTGAATGACGCCTGTCCGCCGCTCAAGCTCGCGCCGGCGAACGTCGCTGCAACCGGCCCGATCGCACTTCCGGTTCTGATCTGCCCGTTCACGGACAGCCCGTGCCCCGGAGTGTTATCCGAAAGCGACATCACGATCGTCGGCCGGCCCTCGTAGAGAGTCTCGCCGGAGCCGGGTGCAACCCACGCCGCGCTTGGTGGCTGAACGATCGTGACGCTCCATTGCTTCGACGAAATGCGCCCCAGTGAGTCGGAGACCCCTACGGCGAACGTGTGAGGGCCGTCTGTAAGCGGCGGCTGCGGCGCGTAGTAGAGGTAGACGCTGCTCCGCAGGACCGACGCGGTGTACGATGCGCGCGGGACCTGCGTACCGTCGATGGAGAGCTTGACGCTCGCCGGAACCAGAGGATATGCGTCGAAGACGCAGCTGCCCCGGACGATGATCGGCACGCCCGTTCCCACGCTGCCGCTCGGTTGAACGGACTTCCACACTGTTATCACGGCTGCGTCGGCCTTCGGAGCGCTCCAGAGGAACGACACCGCCGAGACGACCAGTAGTGACACACAGACCACTGCGCACCTTCGCGAAACCGCGAAGCCGGAGTCCCTCTTGCCCACTGTGGCTCCCATTCATCGCCGCGCGCTGTCCCCAGCGCTCGTGCTGCCAGTTGGGGAATCCTACCATGACGAAATGCGGAGAGAATGTGACGAATGAACAACTCTTAATGCTCGATGGCGCGCAGGACCATCCGAAACTGTCTCGAACGACTTGACGGCGAACACCCCGTTTGGCCTGTGACAATGCGACGCCAAGGGAGTCAATGCAGTACTGTTTGAAACTGACATGTTCGGTTTCTGGATCCCTTGCGGGCACCAGAATACCGAGGAATCCGCCGCGTGCGGGCACCTTTCATGTTGCCGTGCCGCCTGCGCGGGTAGGGACTGACCATGACTGCCGAAGAGAATCGCCGCTACTCACCGCCTCGACCACCCGCGATGCCGAAGGCGCCGGAACCACCACGCGCAAGCGGTTCGGGTGGCGAGGGGATACCGCAGCGCCCGACGCGGGGTGCAGGCTGCGCGTGGTTGCTCGGCGGTGTGATACTCGTGCTCGCCGGCGTGCCCATGCTCGTGCTGCCGGGGCCGGGGCTTGCGGCGATCTTCGGCGGGTTCTGGATGATCGGACGCGGACTCGGAATCGTCCCGCGACGACGCTAGCGATCGCGGCTCGTTCTGGCGCGATGTATACTTGTACATCATCGGCGTCGGTGCGGACGTTTGGATTCTGGTAGGACGGTGGTGCCACGATGGCACGTATGGTGAGGAAGCAGATCTACATCGACGATCGGCAGGAGCAGCTGCTCAAGGCCGAGGCCGAGCGTACGGGCCAGACGGAGTCGCAGCTGATCCGCGATGCGATTGAGCGTGCGTACGACGACGATTTCGAACGACGGCGTCGCGAGAGACTGTGGGAGCAGTGGGAGCGGGGCGCGCATCAGATT
>JAENZW010000085.1 GCA_016841065.1 Actinomycetota bacterium | reverse complement strand
GCAGCTGCGTTCCAAACGCCATCGAGCGGTGCGCGACGACCATGCTGTTCGTCTGCAGCTGTCCGCCGCCCGCCATCGTGTTGCCGTAGAAGCCGGGCCCATACCACGAGACGCGTGCGCTCTGCCACCCCGAACCCGACGCGGCGCGGCTGGAGCTACTGCCCGAGCCGCGCTTGGCCGAAGCGGACTTCTTCGCGACCTTCGGCACCACGCGCGCCTTCTTGGGGACAGGCGCGTCCTTGAGCTGGACTGCCTTGAGCAGAGCTGCCGACGTCGCGCCGGTCTCCGCTCCGGGTATCTTGCCGTCCACTGTGATCGGCTCGGTCAGCGGCGCCACTACGTGCGCGCCTACGCCGAGCGAACCGACGGGGACCGCGTGTGGCGATGCGCCCGCTAGCTGGGCACCTCCGCCGAGCGCGATGCCCGCGACTGCAATCAGCGCCAGGACTCCGAGAGCGCCAGCGCCGAGCAGTGCCGCATTCTGAATCTGCTTGAATCTCAAAGAAACCTCCATGCCAGGGGACATGACAGACGACGGCCAGGAGGCACAACGAGACCTAGGGAAGAAACGAGAAGATACGGTAGGTCAGCTGCCCCGCACCCGGCGAAACGCACCAGCGCTCTTGTCGCGCCGTCGTCTCGAGCCTTGAAAGCACGAGTATGCTGTTCGGCTCTGGACCTGGGCTAAACCTCTGTCGGTCTGTCTTGCCCTCGCGGGCGAGTCTTGGCCGATCCGATCGAGTTTCGCTTCACGTCCCTGGTGCCGGTCCACGCTGCCGTCCCGATCGTCGTCCGACAGCAACACCTGGGGCGTCTTTCAAACACCAAGGGCGGAGTATAGCAGAATGCGTGCCGGGAGGCACAAACCCGAGCGAACACATGTTCTATGGATCGCCCGCTATGGCGTCGGAGTCGCTTCCACCGAACCTCCGCCGGCCAGTGCGTCAATCACGCCGCCAAGCTCGTCGATCAGCCGCCCGTATTCGGCCCAGTCTCCCGCACGCTGCGCGTCAAGTGCCTGTTGATAGAGCTCCTGCGCACGTATCGCCGTGACGTCCAGCGGATCGCCGGGCACTCCGGGCGTCCCGGGCGGCGGCCCTTCTCCGAACACCGCAAGCAATGCCGACTCCAGGTCCGGCGCCATCTCGATCTTGTCCGAGTAGACGACGATCACGCGCGTGAGTTCGGGAATCGCAGTTTGCTCCGCCTGGAGGTACAGCGGCTGGATGTAGACGATCGACTCCTCGAGCGGAATGACCAGCATGTTGCCGAAGATGACCTGACTCCCCCGCTGGCTCCACAGCGAGATCTGCGGCGAGATCACTTCGTCCTGGTTCACCCGGGCACTCACCTGTTCCGGTCCGAGGATCACCCGCTGCTTCGGGAAGCGGTAGACGACGCGTTTCCCGTAGTCTTCGGGATCGGACTTCGCCGCCATCCAGCCGATCATGTTGTCCCGGTTGCGCGGGGTGAACGGCATGATCATCTGGAAGTCTTCTGTGGCTTCACCGGGAAGTCGGCTGAGCACGTAGAACGCGCTCATCGGGGTGCCTGCCTGCTCACCGGGAAGCTCCCAGGAGTCCTCTTTGTTGTAGAAGACGCGCGCGTCGGTCATGTGGTAATCGCGGTAAACGTCGGTCTGCGTCATGAAGAGACCCTCGGGGTAGCGGAAGTGCTGGCGGACTGCCTCGGGCACCTCGCTCCCGTCGCGAATGAGTCCAGGAAAGACCTTGCGCCAGGCGGCGAGGATGGGATCCGTCTCGTCCACTGCGTAGAAGGTCGTCGTACCATCGTAGGCGTCGACGGTCACCTTCACCGAGTTGCGCACGTAGTTGATGTCGCCAAACGGCTGGGAATACGGGTAGCGGTCCGACCAGGTGTAGCCGTCGAGCACCCATAGCACCCGGCCATCCGCGATGATCGGATAGGGGTCTGCATCGAGCTCGAGCCAGGGGGCGAGCTTCTGCACGCGGACCCGGATGTCCCGGTCGAACAGGACCCGGCTGTCGTTGTCGATGAGCGGGCTCAGGAGTATCTGCGACGAGCCGAACCTCAGCGCGAACGCGAGTCGGCCCAGTATGTTGCCGATCTTCACGCCCGCCGCGCCGGAGTAGGTCGTCTCAGCGTTCTGTTCGTCAGCGCCACCGACCGGATAGTCGAACTCCGGCTGGCCGGTGTTTACGATCACGTAGTCGCTCGTCTCTTCGCCGAAGTAGATCGCAGGCTGCTCGAGAGCGAGATCCGGGCTCGCACTGATTGGCGGTATGTCCCCTAGCACGAACTTGGGATACCCGCGTGTGTCGGCCTCGTTGACCGGACTCACAACCAGGCCGTAGCCATGCGTGTACACGAGATGCCGGTTGATCCACGTCTGCGCCTGCTGGGCGAGGTTGTTCGAGTTCATCTCCCGCGCCGACACGAGCACCTGTCTGAGCTGGCCATCGACCGTGTATCGGTCGACATCGACGTCAAAGAAGTCGTAGTACGGCCGCACGAGTTGCAGCTGACGGTACGACTGCGACACGACTGCCGGATCCCAGAGCCGCACGTTGTCCAGAGTGTCGCGGTTCGCAATCACGTCTTCGGCAGAAAGCGTTTCTGCCGCAGGGAACTCGCGAGTCTCTACCTCATCAAGGCCGAATGCACGCCGCGTCGCCGCGATGTTGCGCTCGATGTACGGCGCCTCGGACGCGATCTCGTTTGGCGCGACGCGGAACTGCTGCACGGCCGCGGGATAGATCGTCCCTACCAGGAACGAAGCGCCGACCCACACGCCGAGCGCGATCAACGGCAGTCTCCAGCCCTTCGTGCGCAGGTTGTAGACGAGGATTGCGGCCGACAGCACTGCGATGCCGATCAGAATGCGCAGTGCGGGCATCTGGGCGTGGACATCTGTGTAGGAGGCCCCTGCCACCTGGCCTCTCGGCGAGAAGTTCAGCTCGTAGATGTCGAGGTAGTAGTCGAACGCCTTGGAGGCGACGATCAGCCCGAGGAGCACCGAGAGGTGCGCCTTCACGTGCGGTGCGAAGCCCTTGAAGCGCGCCCAGGGCTGGATCGCGCCGTCGAGGACGTGGACGATCATCGTCACCACAGTGGTCACGATCAGGATCCCGAGTAGCCAGTCCGCCACAATGCGTAGTGCCGGGAGGGTGAATACGTAGAACCCGAGATCACGCCCGAACTGCGGGTCCGTCTCACCGAACGACACCCCCGCGAACGCGAGCCGAAACTGAGTCCAGTACGCGGACATGCCGAGTCCGGCGAAGAGCGCGATGACGACCGAGGTTCCGAGCAACGCCTTGTCGAGCACGGCCGAGAAGCGCGCGCGAACGTTGATGACTATCTCCTCGAACTGTGGGGGAATGTCTCCAACGGAGGTTAGAACCGCGCGCGGTGCCATGCTCCGAGCTACCCGCATATTCACGAAGACCACAACGAACGCGACGATCATGAACGCTGCGCTGACAACAATCTTGCTCGTCAGGACTGTGATGAACACGTTCCTCTGCCCGAGGTCGATGAACCACAGGTAGTCCGTAGCGAAGCGGACCAGCCCACCCCCGACCAGCAAGACCGCAAACAGGATAGCCATGGCGATGGCGATGGCGCGCGGCTGCTTCTCTACGCGGGAATTCATTGGGACCTCCATGGGGTATCGGGCTTGCTGATCCGCGCCTGCGGCTTCACAGGAACTCGTCGACGTCTATGTTGAGCGTCGCCGGGTCCAGCGAGCGTCCAATCGTGAGCGCGGTCTCCTCGGACAGATCTACATCCCTGCTCTCAAGCATGTTCCCATCGGCGTCGGCAATGACGCGCACGACCGGGCGCGTGATGTCGCCGCCGCCAGGGCGCACGACAATGGCTGTATGCCCGTTCGACAACCTGACGACCGATCTGGGCGGATACACGCCGAGCATACTCACGAACATCCGGGACAGGGTCGGGTCGACCGCAGTGCCCGCCGACTGCGCGAGCAATCCCATTGCCTCGTCCTGTACACGCGCGGCGCTGTAGGACCGCCGCGAGGTCATCGCGTCGTAGGCGTCGGCGATGGCGACAATCCGCGATGAGAGGTGCTGGAGCCGCCGCGGCGTGCGCGACGGATAACCGCTCCCGTCGAATCGCATGTGATGTTCGAGGATGATGACTATCGCGGAGCGATCGAGCCCCGGTATCGCCGCCGCCTGTTCGGCTCCGCGGACGGGATGCTGGCGCACCAGCGCCCACTCTTCGGCGGTCAGCGCGCCCGGCTTGTTGAGGACTTCCAGGCCCACCGTCATCTTCCCGATGTCATGGAGTAGTGCCCCCGTGCCGAGGGACGACATGAATCGATAGTCGTTGCTGACCATCGAACCAAGCGCGAGTCCAAGAATCGCCACGTTCGCGCTGTGGTAGAACGTGTACTCGTCGTAGCTCTTGAGACCTGCAAGTTCGAGCATGGCGTATCGATTCGAAAGAACGTTGTCGACCAGGCTGCGCACGACCCCCTTCACGCGGCCGGAACTCACCACCTTGTTGCGGCGGATGAGAGCGTCGATCTCGCGCACGAGCTCGAGTGCCCCGGTGTAGGCCTCTCGCGCCGCTTCGGCGCTCTCTGCGGTGTCCGAAGGCGGCTGTTCGTACACCCGAACGGCTCCGACCTCCACATGTGAGAGACCCGCCTCCGAGGCCATCCTCTTCAGGCCGCCATTCTGCTCGACCTCAAACGAATCAGCAGCAAGGACCAGAACTGAACGAGAAAGCTCGTCGAGGGTCAGACCTTTGCGAAAGACAAGGCTGCCTGCGCCGATGCCCGTCAGCTCACGGATTAGCTGATCGAACAGGATGCTGTCCTCCGGCAGAAGCTGTTCTCCGAGGAGCAGCTCCCCCTCGAAGAAGGCGAGTTCCACATCGACGCCCTCTTCGTGATAGCGATCGATCACAGCCTTGAGAGACCGGACGCCGTCAGCCGTTGCCGGATGATCAATCGGATAGAACCTCGCCGTGCGCCTGACGGCGTAGAGCCTCGTCAGCAGCTCGCGGGCACGCTGGACCTGTCGCGACGAGTACATCAGTCCGGCATGTGAGCCCCCGTCCGCACCCCGATGCTCGTCGGGTACCCCACCGAGAGTTTCTGACGCAGGCTCTCGTGCCTCCGTGGGGAAGCCCTGGGTCCCTGCGTCTCGTTCGGTGTCACTCATGTGTTCGGCCTTCCTTGCCTGTCCCTGGCGCGTTGGTGATCATCGAGATCGCCGTGTCCGCCGCTGCTTTCAGTTCCTTCATCCGCCCGGCTCCGATGATCTTGCGCGAGGCCTTGAGCGACCGGAGCAGGGGAAGCGCGTCCTGGGCCCCGATTCGGCCAAGCGACTCGATTGCCTCGACCCTCGGTCCGTTCTCGCGATTCCCGCGACCATCGCCTGCGGCCACACGCTGAAGAGCCGCAGACGCGCCGCGAGACTTCGTGATTCCGAGGTAGCGAGCTGCGAGCTGAACGTTCTGGGCGTCCGAATCCTCGAGCGCCGCGACCAGCAGCTCCTCGGCCAACCGATCCTTCACCCCGGCCAGCGCCCTGACGGTCTCCCGTCGGACACGCGCGTCGCTGTGCCTGAAGGTGCGTTCCAGCGCCGGCAGGGCTGCGGGGTTCTTCGTCCTCCCGAGAATCGACACAACGTTCCGCACTACGTACCAGCGCGGGTCGGAAGCACGCAAGACGAGATCGTCTATGAAGTGCGGAGCCAGGTCCGAAATCAGGTCGACCAGCGCCTTGCGGGCGGCCATATCGGGCTCGTCAGCAAGGGTCTCCAGCAGCGGGTCTATCGCCTGCGTGCCCAGGACCTCAAGCAGGTGGCGGCATGACTCGTGTTCGGGCGCGCCCGGCCGGTACATCCTCATCGCCTTCGTGACCTCGTGCATCCCGTGAGTGTCAGCGAGCTTGCGGATCACAGCGATCATCCTGTCGCGGCGCTGAGGCTCGAGGTTCTCTCTCCGCGAAGCCTCCATCAGGTTCTCCGCAGCGTCAGCGGCAACCTCGTATTCACCCCGGTCAACAAGGTGCCCAATCATGTCTTCGACCAGCGAGATCATCCCGTCAAACGCGGATCCAAGCGTGTCAACAGCCACGACGGTGACCAGAGCGCGAACGACGTCGCCGTCTGTGATGCCTCGTCGCGACTCCTCTTGCAGCTTCACATACTCGGGGTCGTCATGGAATCGGGTCGCCATCTTGGTAGGAGCCAGATCGATCATGCGCAGGATCGAGTCGACCGAGTGGTCATCGGACTGCGGCCGTGAATCCCCGGATTCGACCGTCAGGCGGGACGGAGCGGCCGCCTCGAACACGTCGTTGATCCGCTCCTCTGAGACGCCCGCCTCTCTCATTGCGGCGCCGGCGGCATTGAGAATCTCTTCGCGCTCGGCGACGCTGATGAGGGCGAGGTATCTGATGGCGCGCGCCAGCCCCTCCGAGTCGATCTCGTTCAGACCGAGTGACTCGACCAGACTCCCGCAGATCTCATCTATGTCGATCTGCCGAATTACCGAGGCCAGGGCGTCATCGACCTTGGTATCAGAACGCAGCTGCTCAAGAATGAGTTTGCGCCTGACGTCCGGATCGAGCGCCTCCAATGCGTCGCGCAGTGCGCGGTACATCTCGGCGCGCCGTTCCTGCGGCTGAAGCGCCGCCAGGTGGGCGAGTTCTGCGAGATGTTTGCTCGCCGCCCGCGTACCCCCCGCCTTGACAGTCGCGACGAGATACGGCCCCGTTGCTGCCGGATCCTCGATTATCCGGATGAGTAGCCGCTGGTCTCGGGGCCGACTCCCGTACGCCTCCGCGAGCAGCTCATCGATCCTTCGTGGACACGGCGGCCACTCCTCTTCGTCACCGGGCTCGACCGCGCCGTCGTCCGCACTGACGATGCGCGCCGTACTCTCGCGTACGGTGACGGCATCCACGCCCATGTCCCACAAGCGGGCCTCGAATCCACCAGCTTCCGCCAGCTCGGCCGGAGGGTGGGCCAGCACGCCCAGGAAGCGCAGTATGTCTTGGGCGCCGGCACCGGAATGGAATCGGACCTCGGCCAGCGAGCGGTTGTAGAGCTCTCGCGCGAATGACTCGAACGCCGGCTGGCCCTCGAACAGCGGGACGTCGTCAAAGAAGACGGCATCCTTGGACACCAGAAGGCGAACCTCTGAGCTGTCTTGGAGCGCGGCTCGAAGCAGGTCTACCGCGTCTTCGGCATTCTCCCGGGGGATGCTGCTCGCCGCGGGATAGAGCATGACCGCCTTGAGTGTAATGACGAGCTGCTTCACGAATCGCTCGACGGATGCAGGTACTTGTGCCGAGTCAGCCTGACCGATGGGCACGTCGCTTCTCCTCATTAGCTGATCGCCAATCCCCGACGTTTCATTATAGAGGGTAGACGCCGGCGAGCGGGCATGTCCGATGCTATGATTCCGCGCATGGTTCCCGACAAACAGTCGCCCATCGTTCTGGCATCCGCTTCGCCGCGCCGCCGACGGCTCCTGCGCTGGCTCGGCCTGTCCTTCGAGGTCGCGAGCGTTCAGACGGCCGAAGACCTGGACTCGCCGCTCGCCGCTGATCCTGGAGCCCTGGCAGCGTCGCTGGCTGCCGAGAAAGCGGATGCGACCCGCGTCGCCGGAGTCGGTCTCGACGCGCTCGTGCTCTGCTTCGACACGATCGTCGTCCTGGATGAGAAAGTCCTCGGCAAGCCGGCGGATTCCGATGACGCCTGGCGGATGCTGCGCACGCTGTCGGGGCGAACCCATCAGGTCGTCACCGGAATGGCGCTGCTGCCGCCGCGTTGCGAGCAGCCGATCTCTGCTTCGGTGACCACGAACGTCCAGATGAGAACGCTGTCCGACGGAGACATCGAAACCTGGATGGCGGTCGGCGAGTTCATGGGCTGTGCCGGGGCGTACAACATTGAAGGTCAGGTCGCCGAGGTCACGACCGCGGAGTGCTACCAGAATGTCGCCGGCCTGCCACTGTGCCACCTGTACCGTGAGATACGCAGATGCGGGCCCCGCTGTCTTGCCGAAGACCCGTCCTCGCCGATCGACGCCTGCGACGCTGCGCTCGCCCGCAGATGCGCGCTGGGCCCCCGCGTGATCGGCACCTAGCGCGCCGGGCTACTGCCGCGTGGCGACGACTATCATGCTCTCGTCGGCGCTGTGATCGAGCGGCTTGTGCGCATGATCGCCGTAGACGTTGATGTCGCCAAAGCCCGCGCGCTCCAGCTCCCCGGCCAGCAACTCCGCAGTGATCGCCGTGTGCGGTGAACGCCGGCTCGAAAGCTGCCAGCCGCCCTCCGCATC
>JAENZW010000084.1 GCA_016841065.1 Actinomycetota bacterium | reverse complement strand
CGGGAACTGGAGCGTGACCGCCACGGTGGTCCAGCCATGCAACGTGACACCCTGGATCGCAGGCTTCGAGCCCGGAGACACTACGGACCGCCAGTACGCAGTGGCGATCGACGTGGGCACCACAACCGTCGAGGCCGAGATCGTGAACCTCTCCGATGGTTCCGTCCTCGCCCAGACATCGGAGTACAACGCACAGGTGGGCCGCGGGGAAGACGTGATCAGCCGGCTCGTGCTCGCCGCGAAACCGGAGGGCCTCGCCGAGCTGCAGGGTCTCGTCCTGCGCACCATCCGCACGCTCGTCGATCGCCTCGTCGCCCAGTCGGGCGTCCGGATCGACGAGATCGTCGGCTACACGGTGGCCGGCAATACTGTGATGACTCACCTGCTCTACGGCGTGACGCCGGAGTATATCCGCTCGTCGCCCTACGTGCCTGCCGCGTCGGGATTCCCGATCGTGCGGGCCGAAGAGCTGGGCCTGCCCGGAAGTCCGGTCGCCCACGTCGTGTCGATGCCGTGCCCCGCGAGCTGGATGGGTGGCGACATCATCTCGGGTCTCATCGCAGCCGGAGTCCCGTGGTCCGACCGGCTCACGCTGTTCATCGACATCGGGACCAACGGCGAGATCGTCCTCGGCAACAAGGACTGGATGGTGGCGTGCTCGTGCTCTGCCGGTCCGGCCTTCGAGGGTGGCGGCATCCTTCACGGAATGCGCGCTGCTGAAGGCGCGATCGAGCAGGTACGCATCGACGCCAAGACCTTCGAGCCGATGATTCTCACGATCGGCGAGGTCAAGCCGCTCGGGGTGTGCGGAAGCGGACTCATCGACTGCGTGTCGGAACTGTTCATGAGCGGCGCCATCGGACGCAACGGCAAGTTCGCCGAAGGCCTCGGGACCCCCTGGATCCGACAGGGAGAGCGAGGGCTCGAGTACCTCCTCGCGCCGGCCGAAGACAGCGGCACGGGTTCGGACATCGTCATCACCGAGGTCGATATCGACAACCTGATGCGCGCCAAGGCCGCGATATACGCCGGCATCAGCATTCTCACCGACACGGTGGAGGTCTCGTACGACCAGATCGAGGAGGTCGTTATCGCGGGTGGCTTCGGCCACTATCTCGATCTGGAACGCGTCATCGCCATGGGAATGGTGCCCGAGATCCCGCATTCGAAGTTCGTGTTCATCGGGAACGGCTCGCTGCTCGGAGCGCGGGCGACCTCGACATCCCGCGACCTCGTCAAGACCGCGCACGACGTGGCCCAGATGCTCACGTACATGGAGCTGTCGGTGAACGCTGGCTTCATGGACTCCTACGTGTCGGCGATGTTCTTCCCGCACACGGACCTCACGCTCTTCCCCGAGACCGAGGCGCTTCTGGCCGAGCGGGCGCGCTGGAAGTCGGTGATCTGAGCCATGGCATTCACCATCGCACTCGCCGGAAAGGGCGGCACCGGCAAGACAACGACTGCGGCGCTTGTCGTGCGGGCACTGCGCGAACTGGGCGCGGGTTCCGTTCTCGCGGTCGACGCCGATCCCAACTCCACGTTCCACGAGGCGCTCGGCGTGACGGTGGAGCGCTCCGTCGGAGAGATCACCGAGGAGATGCTGCAGTCGGTCGACTCGACGCCGGGCGGCATGAGCAAGGATGCGTGGATGGAACTGAACATCCACCGCTACGTCGTGGAGTCGCGCGAGTTCGATCTGCTCGCGATGGGCCGTCCCGAAGGCGCGGGCTGCTATTGCTACGCGAACAACCTCGTGCGCGGATGCATCGACGACCTTCAGCGCAGCTACAAGTACGTGGTCATCGACAACGAGGCCGGGCTCGAGCATCTCTCCCGAAGAACGACCCGCGACGTGGACGCTTTGCTCATCGTTTCGGACGCCGCAGTGCGGGGAATCCGGACCGCCGCGCGCCTGAGCGAGCTGGCCGACGAGCTCAAGATCGGCGTCGGCTCGCGCTACCTCGTCGTCAACCGGGCCGAAGAGCCACTCGATCCCGCGCTCGTCGCGGCCATCGAGGAGACCGGAGTACCGCTCCTTGGCACGATCCCGTCTGACGAGAACGTCACGAGATGTGATCTCATCGGCGACGGCCTGTTCTCACTACCCGAAGACTCACCGTCGCTTGTCGCGGTCAGGGCCATGATCGCCTCGGCGATCCCCGCTCTGAGCGAAGCGAAGGTCTAGAGACCGGCTCATGCAAGAAGGAGGCACGATGGCTGCAAGCATCATCGACGGCAAGGAGATCGCCGCCCGCCGGCGCGAACAGGTTCGCGTGCGCGTGGCCGAGCTGAAGACCCGGGGCGTCACGCCCGGTCTGGCCGTGGTGATCGTCGGCGAAGACCCGGCTTCGGAAGTCTACGTGCGCATGAAAGAGAAGGCGTGCGCGGAGGCCGGCATCTACTCGGAGAAGCACGTGCTTGCGGCCGACACGTCGCAGTCCGAACTCCTCGGTCTCGTCGGGCAGCTCAACGCCCGCGATGAGATCCACGGCGTTCTGGTGCAGCTTCCACTCCCCGACCACATCGACGAGGACGCCATCATCGAGGCGATCCTCCCCGACAAGGACGTGGACGGGTTTCACCCGATCAGCGTCGGCAAGATGGTGATCGGCCAGGAGACGTTCCTGCCGTGCACGCCGCACGGCGTCATGGTCCTGCTCGAGGAGAGCGGCGTGGACCTGAAGGGCAAAGAGGCCGTGGTCGTCGGGCGCAGCAACATCGTCGGCAAGCCGGTGGCGCTCATGCTGTTGTCCAAGCACGCCACTGTAACCATCTGCCATAGCCGGACCGAGGACCTGCCGGGCGTTTGCCGCCGGGCGGACGTGCTCGTCGTGGCGGTCGGTCGCCCGGAGATGGTCAAGGGCGACTGGGTGAAGGAAGGCGCCGTCGTTATCGACGTCGGCGTGAACCGCACCGACGACGGGCTCGTCGGCGATGTCGAATTCGATGCTGCCGCGAAGCGGGCTTCGGCGATCACGCCCGTTCCCGGAGGAGTCGGGCCGATGACGATCGCCATGCTGATGGAGAACACACGCGTATCCGCCATGCGCCACGCAGGCCTGGAGTAGGGGGTTCGCAAGGGGTTACACGGCACCGACAGAAGAGTCGAAGGGTCGCATCCGTGAGGTAACACTCGGCACGGGCGACGGAGCCGTCGTTGTTGGCGGGGAGACCGCGCTGCCGTTCTACGCGTTCGACGGCGAGATGCCCAACAAGCCGAAGATCGCGATGGAGATCTTCGACGCCACGCCGCAATCCTGGGCGACGCCCCTCACCGACGCGCTCGGCGATCTCATCTCCGATCCGGCCGCATGGGCGCGGGCGTGCGTCGAGCAGTTCGGCGCGGACATGGTCTGCGTCCAGCTCGCCTCGACCGACCCCAACGGGGCCGACAGCTCGCCCGAAGACGCGGCGGCCGTGGTCCGTTCGGTAGTAGACGCGGTGAGCGTCCCGATTCTCGTCTATGGAAGCGGCAACGCCGACAAGGATGGCGAGGTCCTCAAGAAGGTGGCCGAAGCGGTTGCCGACACGCCGGTGGCGCTCGGCCCCGCGACCGAGGACAACTACAAGCCGATCGCGGCTGCGGCCCTGGGCTACGGCCACGTGGTCATCGCCGAGACGCCCATCGACGTCAACATGGCGAAGCAGCTCAACATCCTCATCACCCAGATGGGTCTTGCCGCCGACCGCGTCCTCATCGACCCGTCAACGGGCGCCGTCGGATACGGCATCGAGTACGGCTACACGGTCATGGAGCGGCTGCGCCTGGCCGCGCTCAACCAGAACGACGAGATGACCCAGATGCCGATGATCGTGAACCTCGGCAAGGAAGCGTGGCGGGCGAAGGAAGCCCGCGCGACAGAAGACGAAGAGCCGGCATGGGGCGACGCCGCCAAACGAGGCGTGCTGTGGGAGGCAACCACAGCCATCACCCTCGCGATGGGCGGCGCCGACATCCTTGTGATGCGCCATCCGGAATCCATAGCACTTGTCCGCACCGCCCTTGAAGGACTGGCGGACCAGTAGCGCCGAGAACGGCGTACCGAAACGAGGTGTGACATGAGCGAGGAGACCAAGGGTTTCGACGTCGACAGCGTGAGCATCGACCCTACCGCGGCCGAGATGCTCGGAGTCGCCGAAGCGTGTGAGATCGAGACCGTATTCCAGCGCGCGAGCAACATCAAGCCGTGCTCGACCGGAAAGGACGGCGCCTGCTGCAAGCTGTGCGCCATGGGGCCGTGCCGTCTCATCGGCAAGACCACGCGCGGTGTTTGCGGCGCGACACAGGACACCGTGGCCGCACGCAACTTCGTGCGCCAGGTGGCCGCAGGTGCTTCGGCACACTCCGACCATGGCCGCGACGTCGCCCTCACGATGAAGGCCATCGCAAGCGGCGAGATCGAGGACGCCACCATCGCCGACGAGGTGAAGCTCGCGCGAGTCGCGGGGTACCTCGGAATCGAGCCGACTGGCAAGGACATCATGACGCTGGCCGGCGAGGTCGCCGACGCGGCACTCGCCCAGTTCGGACAGCAGACCGGCGAGCTGGCCTACGTCGCGCGCGATCCCAAGAAGCGCCAGGAGCTGTGGCGCAGCTACGGCGTCGTCCCCCGGGGCATCGACCGGGAAGTCGTCGAGGCGATGCACCGCACCAACGCGGGAACCGATCAGAACTACCAGTCGCTGCTCGATGGCGCCATCCGCTGCTCGCTCGCGAGCGGCTGGGGCGGCTCGATGCTCGCGACCGACCTGCAGGACTGCCTGTACGGGACCCCGAGCCCGGTCCGGTCTTCGGCAAACCTGGGCGTCATCTCTGAAACCGAGGTCAACATCCTCATCCACGGGCACGAGCCGTTGCTCGCGTCCATGATCATCGACGCGACGCGCGAACCGGAGATGATCGAACTGGCCAAATCGGTCGGTGCCGCAGGAATCAACATCGCGGGTATCTGCTGTACGGCGAACGAATCGCTCATGCGCCAGGGAGTCCCGCCCGCCGGCAACATGCTGCATCAGGAACTCGCGGTGCTCACGGGCGCGGTCGAAGCGATGGTCGTCGACGTCCAGTGCATATTCCAGGGACTGGGCGAGGTTTCGTCGCACTTCCACACGATGCTCATCAGCACGTCGCCGAAAGCGGTCGTGGGCGACAGCATCCACATGGTGGTCGACGAGCACCGTCCGCGAGAGGCGGCACGCGAGATCGTCCGCAAGGCGATCGAGAACTACCGCAACCGCGGGGACATCCACATCCCGACCCAGTCGGAACCGCTCGTCGCGGGCTTCAGCCACGAGTACATCCGCTACATGCTCGGCGGCAAGATGCGCGCCTCGCTCACGCCGCTGAACGACAACATCGTCAACGGTCGCATCCGCGGTGTCGCAGCCGTCGTCGGCTGCTCGAACCCCCGAGGGGTGCAGGACGAAGGCGTCGTGAACGTCGTGCGCGAGCTCATCGCGAACAACGTGCTGGTCGTCGTGACCGGCTGCGCCGCCATCACGAGCGGCAAGCACGGCCTGCTGACCCCCGAGACCATGCAGTTCGCGGGCGAGACGCTCGCCGAGGTCTGCGAGACCGTCGGCATCCCGCCCGTGCTGCACGTCGGGTCGTGCGTCGACAACTCGCGCATCCTCACGATCCTTGCCGACGTCGCGGCTACCGGTGGCCTTGGCGACGACATCGCCGGTCTCCCGGCGGTAGCCATCAGCCCCGAGTGGTTCTCCGAGAAGGCGCTCGAGATCGCAACATACGCGGTCGGCAGCGGCGCCCACGTCATCTTCGGCGGGGTCGGCTCTCCGGTCGCCGCTAGCGAGACGGTCGTCAACTACATGATCGACGGCTGGACGGAGAGATACGGCGGCAGCCTCAGGTTCATCTCGGACCCGGCGGGGATCGTCACTGCGACGCTCGACCTCATCGACGCGGCCCGCGCCGCTCTCAAGATCGACGTGCCCGCCGAACGAGTACTGTTCGACATGGACATGAGGAGGGAGCTCAGTGTCTAAGATCATAGCCAGCGCCGCGATCCGTGGCGCGCACAGCATCTTCGCCAAGACGGAGGCCAAGCTCGCACGTGCCAAGGAGAGCTTTGGCGCCGACGCCGCGATCGAGCTCCCGAACACCGGCTACTACCTGCCGGTCATCTACGGTCTGATCGGCGAGAAGGTCAAGAAGCTCTCGGACATGGACAAGGTCCTGGGCTACGCGAAGGACTTGCTGCCCGAGGTCCCCACTGAGAAGCTATGGTTGCCGTACCTCGGCACCACGCTTGATGCCGGCATCGCCACGCTGCTCGCCGAAGAGTGCCACGAAGCGCTGAACTACCTCGATAGCGACCCACCGCCCGTTACCGAGCTTTGGCTCGGGGCTGCGGACGACGTCATCATGCGCGCGAAGGGCGTGGAGTTCGTCGACGGCTCCGCACCGGGATTCGCCGCCGTGGTCGGTGCGGCCCCGGACAACGCCACTGCGGTGCGCCTTGCCCGGGAGATGCAGGAGAAGATGCTCTACGTCTTCATGGCGGGCCACGACGACGGCGTCTCCTTTGGCGAGCAGCTCGACGCCGAGGGCGTGCAGCTCGGCTGGGATTCACGACTCGTGCCGTTCGGCAAGGAGGTCTATAGCCAGATCTACTCGGTGGGCTTCGCCACGCGCGCCGCGATGGCATTTGGCGGCGTACAGCCGGGCGACTACGAGCGCATCCTCGCCTACAACAAGAGCCGCGTCTTCGCGTTCGTTCTCGCGCTGGGTACCGTCACGGACGAGTGGTACGCCACTGCGGCCGGCGCCATCTCGTACGGCTTCCCGACTATCGCCACATCGGACATCCCGCAGATCCTGCCGACCGGCGTGTGCACCTACGAGCACGTCGTCAGCAACGTCACGTGCGACGAACTCGTGCAGCGGGCCATCGAGGTCCGCGGCCTGAAGATCAAGGTGCTCGACATACCCGTCCCCGTCTCCTACGGTCCCGCGTTCGAGGGCGAGCGCGTTCGCAAGGAGGACACCCACGTCGAGATGGGTGGCCAGAAGTCCGTCGCGTTCGAATGGCTGCGCACGCTTGACGCCGCCGAGGTGACTGACGGCCGCATCGAGGTCGTCGGACCCGACCTGGACGACGTCGAGCAAGGCACGCTCCTGCCGCTGGCCATCGTGGTCGATGTGGCCGGCCGCAAGATGCAGTCCGACTTCGAGCCGGTCCTCGAGCGCCAGATCCACCACCTGCTCAACTACGCCGAAGGCGTTCTGCACATGGGCCAGCGCGACCTCATCTGGCTACGCATCTCTTCGGCAGCAAAGAACTCCGGGTTCAAGCTGAGCCACCTGGGCGAGATCCTGCACGCGAAGCTGCTCGACGACTTCGCAGCCATCGTGGACAAGGTCCAGATCACGATCTACACCGAAGAGGCAAAGGTCCTCGAGATGCGCGAGAAGGCGAACGTGAACTACGCCGAACGCGACGAGCGAATGGCGGGCCTCACCGACGACACCGCGGACGTCTTCTACTCGTGCAGCCTGTGCCAGAGCTTCGCTCCGAACCACATCTGCGTGGTCACTCCGGAGCGCCTCGGCCTGTGCGGCGCGTACAACTGGCTCGACGCCAAGGCGAGTAACGAGCTCAACCCGACCGGTCCGAACCAGCCGATCGAGAAGGGCACGGTCGTCGACGCGACTCTCGGCCAGTGGTCCGGCGTCAACGAGTACATCTACGAGAAGTCGGGCAACGCCGTCGAGCGCATGAGCTGCTACTCGCTCATGACCGATCCGATGACGTCGTGCGGCTGCTTCATGTGCATCATCGCGCTTCTGCCCATGTGCAACGGCGTCATGATCGTGAACCGCGAGTTCGCGGGCATGACACCGTCGGGCATGAAGTTCTCGACACTCGCCGGCACCATCGGCGGCGGCGTGCAGGTCCCCGGCTTCATGGGCATCGGCCGCGGATACATCGCGAGCAAGAAGTTCCTTGCTGCCGAGAACGGTCTCTCGCGCGTCGTCTGGATGCCGAAGGAGCTCAAGGAATCGCTGCGAGAGGCACTCAAGCCGCGCTTCGAGGAGATGGGTGATCCGGACTTCCTCGACAAGATCGCCGACGAGACGATCGCCGAGACCGAGGAACAGGTGATGGAGTTCATGGCGAAGGTCGGACACCCGGCTGCCGCACTAGAGGCGCTGTTCTAGACGCAGATTCACGGACAGGACGAGGAGTGAGCACAGAATGGCTCTGAGTGGACTGGACATCTTCAAGCAGTTGCCGAAGACAAACTGCGGCGACTGCGGCGTGCCGACGTGCCTCGCGTTCGCCATGAAGCTCGCGCAAGGTCAGGCCGAGCTCTCACAGTGCCCGCACGTCTCCGACGAGGCGGTCGCCGCGCTCGGCGAGGCCGCCGCGCCGCCGATGCGCGCGGTGACCGTGGGCACCGGCGAGAACGCCTTCACCGTCGGCGAGGAGACCGTGCT